>JAYWDR010000524.1:0-21849 GCA_043779735.1 Cyclobacteriaceae bacterium
TGGCCTATCACAGCATTGAAAATATCGGCATCATCGGCATCGGTATGGGAATGGGTATCCTTGGTAAGGCTTCCGGTGATCACTATTTAATGGTCTTCGGATTTGCAGGTGCACTGCTTCACAACCTTAATCACGCTCTCTTTAAGTCACTGCTATTTTTTACGGCAGGCAATATATATTATGCAACCCATATCGTTAACATGGACAAATTGGGAGGATTGGTGAAGGGCATGCGCTATACGTCCTATGCGTTCTTAATTGGTGCGTTGGCCATCAGTGGCATTCCGCCCTTCAACGGATTTATTTCAGAGTTTCTAATTTATAACGGGGTTATCAACCACTTGTCCAACTCCGTATTTATCATTTCCATTTTGGGTGTGGCCTGTATTCTCAGCCTGGTACTTATCGGTGGGTTATGTATTTATTGCTTCACGAAAGCGTTTGGCTTGAGTTTTCTTGGTACGCGCAGGCAGGAACTATTTACGGAGCCAAAAGAAGTTCCGTGGATCATGTTGCTTCCTGCAGCTATTCTAGTCTCATTTATTCTGGCTATTGGATTGCAGCCTGCCTTTTTTGGGGCCAGCGTGATGGGCATCATACAAAGTTTAATGCACGAACCGTCATCTGAATTCTCCGCCAGCGCTATCCATTCACTCACCATTGTGGGTCATGTAAATATTCTCCTGATAACTTTGGCCGCCAGTATCATTGGCCTACGCGCCTGGCAGCAGTCTAAGGTACCGGTAGCTTCCGGTGCCACCTGGGGCTGCGGCTATACGGCTGGAGATTTTCGCCACCAGTATACACCGACTTCGTATGCGGATAGTCTCCGCGAACTTGCGAATCCGGTCATTGATTACAAAAAGATATATACTTTGTTTCCCGAAAAGGAGATTTTTCCTGAGAAGAAAACATTTCATACTGAAAGCAAGGACCTCGTGGAAGAAAAAACGGTCCTCAGCTGGGTGCACCTTATTGTTACCTATTTGCCCAAGGCGGGTATTGCGCAGACAGGCTTTATCAGCCACTACCTGATCTACCCAATGCTCTTTTTGATTTTAGTTGGATTACTCATCGTTTTAAATTTACTATAGTATGCTTTCATTTATCCTCATTGTCGCTGCCGCCATTTACTTTCCCGGTGTCATTGTAAAATCTAAAGCAATCTTTAGTGGGCGCAAAGGTCCAGGCATCTTACAGCCATGGTTTGACATCTTCCGCTTGCTGAAGAAGGGAAGCGTGTACAGCACCTCCTCTAGTTTTGTTTTTCAAATTGCCGCTCCCATATATCTTACTACCGTATTGGTGTCCATGACGTTTGTTCCCTTTGAAGAGAATATGGGCTTGTTTTCCTTTTCTGGCGATTTCGTATTTTTTGCTTACCTGCTGGGCCTTGGCAGGTTTCTGATTATTCTCAGCGCACTGGATGTTTCCAGCGGATTTGAAGGCATGGGTGCCAATCGTGAAGCATTTTATTCCATGTTGATGGAACCCGCTTTTTTTATCCTAATGGGCTCTCTGGCTATGTTTACAGGCTACACTTCTTTTCATGATATTTTCGCAAACCTCCATTACAACAGTTATTTCTCTGCAATCATTGCAATTATTGCTTGTTACGTCTTGGCAAACATTACTCTGGTAGAAACCAGCAGGCTACCCGTAGACGATCCCCTCACCCACCTTGAGCTAACCATGGTGCACGAAGTAATGGTGCTGGATCATAGTGGCTTTGACCTCGGCATTATTAAAGTTGCCAATAACCTCAAGTTCGTTCTGTTCAGTACACTTAGCGCCAATTGCATTATCCCGCAATCTCTTGACCTGGCGGCGAGAATTGGAATATTCCTTATCGCACAAATATTCTTTGCGGCTGGCATCGGTTGGCTCGAATCATTCCGTGCCAGAAATAAGATGGCGATGAATGCTCAATACATTCTTTCAATCAATGCAGTAGCCCTGATCTTGATTTTTGTAGCAATGATTATTAAAAATAAAATCTAAGCCATGATTAACTTCCTAATTATCATCTTCATAATCTCACTTATCTACCTCGCTAAGGTGGAAATGGTAAAAAGCTATTTTACACTGATGGCTTTACAAGGTGTTTTGTTGTTCGGCTTGGCGTATTTTGAATTGAAAGAAATTGATGTCATCCACCTTCTGTTTATCCTCCTGGAGACATTTGTCTTCAAAGCCATCTTCGTACCCCTGTTTTTACAACGGATCACCAAGAACCAGATTCATCGACATCACAACGGGCCAATCAAGAGTTACTATTCAGTTTTGATTACAGCAGTAATTATTATTGGCAGTTTTATGATTTCCTATGTCATTCATGATGAATTGACGGTAGATGCCGATCACCAGGTCAAATATTTCACTGCCGCCATTTCATCCATTATGGTGGGCTTATTTATTGCTATCAATAATCGTGATCTGGTAACACACCTGATCAGCTATCTGGTAATTGAAAATGGAATATTTCTTCTCTCACTGGCGCTCGGCTCTGAGATGCCCATGTTTGTAAATTCCGCTATCCTGCTGGACATCTTTACGAGCGTACTGATCATGGGCATATTCTTCAACCGGATGAAGGATTATTTTACAAATGTAGATGCCAGTCAATTATCCCAACTCAAAGACTAATAGTTATGATTTACTCCTTTTTTCTTCTCACTGCAGCACTATCTGCTCTCACTTACTTCATCAGAAAGCGAGCCCTTAGTCATGCGATGGTTTTTATCTATATGGCCTTGATGATGGGCCTTGGTATTTATCTCACGCCGTTGGTTGGACAAACGTTGAATGAATATTTCTTCAGCAATTACCTGGGATTGATTTTCTATTTTGTCCTGATTATAGTCAGCTTATTTTCCGCTGTTCACTATGTAAAATTTGTCATCGACAGGAACGTACCGGACGCTGTTGTTGCACTCCACAATGCGGGCACCATCTTCTTTACAGGTGCTATTGTCGGCGTCTTATTCACTTCGCACTTTGGCATACTGTGGGCGTTTATGGAGGCAACTACGTTAGGCGCCTCCGTATTAATCTATCATAACCGGAACCAGGATGCCCTGGAAGCCACCTGGAAATATTTGTACGTCTGCTCTATCGGCATCGCCATCGCATTTGCAGGTGTCCTCTTTCTGGGATTTGCTGCCCAACAAATCGAACACGTTGATTTTACATTTTCCGCCATCAAAGCAGAAGCTTCAAACCTCAATACGGTTTGGCTAAAGGCGTGCTTTCTTTTGATTATAACAGGGTTCAGCGTGAAGATGGGGCTTGTGCCGCTTTTTAATGTGGATATCGATGCAAAAGATGCCTCCCCATCGCAGGTGGGCGCGAGTCTGTCATCGGTGCTTATGAATGCGGGCTTCGTCGCCATATACCGATTTTATGAAGCCTTTTCAGCTACCAGCATTTTACCCTGGATGAATAAACTGCTCATGCTGACCGGAGTACTCTCCCTATTCTTTGCGGCGGTTTACATACTCCGTGTCAAAAATGTAAAGCGGATGTTTGCCTATTCCAGCATGGAACATGCCTCTCTGGTGATCATCGCATTCTCCTGCGGAGGACTAGGCTATTTCGCGGCTGTGTTGCATTTAATTATGCATTCGCTGGTAAAATCAAGTCTGTTCTTCCAAGTATCACAAATGCACAGGATCTTCAAAAGTAAGCTGGACGAAAACATCGGAAGTTATCTGCGGGTAAATCCATTGGGTGGACTTGTGATGCTGCTGGGCTTCCTGTCAATCATTGCCATGCCTCCCTCCGGTATGCTGGTGTCAGAACTGTACATGTTCCAGGCCTTGGTGGCGAAAGATTATTGGTGGGTCGCCCTGATTGTCCTTTTGCTGGTGCTGATTATTATTTACGGCTTGGCCGTGAAGATGCTAGGTATTATTTTCCTTAAGAAGGTTGGTGCTCAAATCAATCTGGATGGAGCTACACCGTATGAATCCGCCATGCAGCTGGTCCTGATCGTCATCGTATTTTACATCGGGCTTTTCAGGCCCTCCATCATTGTAGAAAGTATTCAGTTGGCTATTCAATCTCTACCCGTATAATTATGGAAACATCAATGACATCTCATACTCACGCTTCTATCAAGAATCAAGACACCGTTGGTCTTTCCAAGATTCCGGTCCTGAGTTATGGTACATTCTATAATGAAGTCGTCGAACAGATGAAATTACCGCACGTCCATTGTGTAAACTATTATGCGTATGCGACTGGAGAGATACTTAAGTTTTTTTGTTGCCTTGCGGATGACCAGATGGGTGACATCAGAATCTATTCGCATGAGATGCCAAAAAAAGAGAAAATACAACTCACCTCCATAACGCGGGAAGTGTATGCCTTTCACATTTATGAGCGTGAGATTACCGAAAACTTTGGTGTGGAATTTATCTATAATCCCTGGAATAAGCCAGTCCGCTATGCCTTTAACCGCGCCGATCGTAACAAGATCATAAATGAGTATCCCTTTTACAAAATCCAAAGCGATGAGTTGCATGAAGTAGGTGTTGGCCCAATCCATGCTGGCGTGATTGAACCCGGTCACTTTCGCTTTCTTTGTAATGGTGAAACGGTTCTGCACCTTGAAATTCAGCTCGGCTGGCAGCACCGGGGCGTGGAGAACCTGTTCCTCACCAAACCATCCTTGATTCAGCGGTCCATCTTGTCAGAATCCATCGCGGGTGATACTGCCGTTGGCCATTCCACTGCATTTGCTAGTTTGATGGAATCTCTGGGATCCGTAAAGATTAATGAGCGACTTGAAATTGAACGGGGGATAGCGCTGGAGTTAGAGCGTATCGCTATGCACGTCGGCGACCTTGGCAACATGAATATTGGACTTGCCTACCAGCTAGCTTCGTCTGTGTTCGGCACCCTCCGGACACCGGTTATTAACTATACTCAAACCTGGTGCGGCAATCGTTTTGGCAAGGGACTGAATCGGGTCGGTGGCTCCCATTATCCATTCACAGAAGAACTTGCTGACAAGCTTACCAAACTGCTCGATAATTTCGAATCGCGTTTTGATCCGATGGCTGAACGCACCTTTGGACTTCCCAGCGTGCTGATGCGCGTGGAGAATATAGGTAAGGTGACGGAAAGGCAAATGCGGCTGATCGGTGCCGTGGGTATGTCCGCGAGAATGGCGGGAGTAGAAAGAGATATTCGAAAATCCCATCCCTTTGGCTCTTACAAAACTTATCCAATAGAGACGGAAAAACTGGAGGCTGGAGATGTTTGGGCCCGCGCTATGCTGCGCAAACTTGAAATAAATATTTCGATAGAGTACATCCGCGACCTGATGAGAAAACTGGCCAAACTCAGCGAGCCAAGTTTAAAGCCCATGGCCGAAAAGGAATTAAAGCTCGCCCCAGACTCATTATGTGTAGCCCTGGTGGAAGGCTGGCGGGGTGAAATTTGCCATTGCGCGGTGACTGATCATGAGGGAAGAATTTCTCATTATAAAGTGAAGGACCCGTCAGTTCACAACTGGCTGGCACTGGCGCTCTCGCTGCGTGACCTCGAAATCTCTGACTTTCCAATCAATAACAAGAGCTATAACCTAAGTTATTGCGGCCATGATTTGTAAGAATAGTCGAACGATCAACGCCACTGACAAATGAAACCCAATCGCTCCCGGCCATGAATGCAGATGCCTTAATCGTCATCATGGTATTGTCAGTCTTCATTTTTGCCGCACCGGCCAAAATGAAATGGCACGTTGCTTTTGGGCTGCAACTGCTGACCGCTATCGTGACGGGATGGGCTGCCGTTGACGTGTTGATAAATAATACGGGTGTCCTCACCGTTCCCTTCATTTGGCTGATAGGGATTCAGGTTAATTTGGTTATTGACAGCTTGTCTGCCTTCTTTATTCTGGTCGTGAACTTTACGGCCATTACAGGAGGGCTTTATGCGCTAGGCTATTTGAAACCCTATTCTGCAAGTAAAAATTCAACGGAGCTTTCCCTTCATCTTTTTAGCTTTTTGTGGCTGCATATTTCTATGATACTGGCCTGCACATTCCGGGATGGACTTGCGTTTTTGATCTCGTGGGAGCTGATGGCCGTTACTTCTTTTATTCTGGTAGTTTTTGAATCCGATAAGAAAGACATTATTAGAATCGGCATCAATTATTTGATTCAAATGCATGTCGCATTAATTATAATTATGACTGGCTTTCTTTATGCCAATGTGAATACCGGAGCTGAATTCAGTTTTGATGGCCTGGCAATTTATTTTGCCTCGTTCCCCGCATTTCCCCTCTTCTTGATATTCTTTATTGGTTTTGGAATAAAAGCCGGATTCATGCCCCTGCACAGCTGGCTACCCCATGCTCACCCTGCGGCTCCCGCACATGTATCTGGGGTCATGAGCGGTGTGATGATCAAAATGGGCATCTACGGAATCCTGCGCGTCTTGACTTACATTCATACCGGTTTACTTTCCATTGGAATTTTTGTGCTGGTCGTATCGCTTTTCTCCGGTCTACTCGGAGTGATGTACGCCATCATTCAGCATGACATTAAAAAACTACTGGCCTATCACAGTATTGAAAATATCGGCATCATCGGCATCGGCATTGGGCTTGGATTAATTGGCGTGTCGATGGAGATTCCGGCGCTGGCGGTGTTAGGTTTTACCGGAGGAATCCTGCACGTACTCAATCACTCCTTGTTTAAGTCCTTACTGTTTTATGCAGCAGGCAGCGTGAATCAGCAAACACATACCCGAAACATCGAACAACTTGGCGGCCTTATAAAACGGATGCCAAAAACTTCTTTCCTATTCCTATTGGGCGCATTATCCATTTGCGGCCTGCCTCCTTTTAATGGATTTATTTCTGAATTTCTTATATTCTCTGCATTGTTTAAAAGTTTGCAAGCCGGTGGGCTAACGATTGATCTTGCCATTCTTGGCACATTTATCGGATTAACCTTAATTGGCGGCCTTGCCATATTTTGCTTTACCAAAGTATTCAGCATTGTCTTTCTGGGAACACCCAGAACAGAGGCCCCTCATCGCGCACATGAAGTCGAGGCCAGCATGCTATTTCCAAAATTGGTAGTTGGGTTACTCATAGTGCTCATCGGCGTTATCCCGGTTGCATTTGTAGGACCCGTGAGCAAGGTGACTGGAATTTTCACGGGAGACACCTCCTTGCTCGCGCAAACGACAACCACCCTTTCTTATGTAGCAATAGGATCGATGTTATTTATAGGAGTAATTATCGTGCTGTGGACCATCAGAAGCCTGCAACAGAAAAAAGTGAATATCACTATAGGTCCCACATGGGGCTGTGCATACACTGGCGCTGATCCAGCCAGGCACCAGTACACTGCGACCTCCTATGCAGAAAACTATATTGAAATCGTAGGACCCTTGGCCAATGCCAAGAGGCATTACTTGCCCATCCATGAAGACGAGGTTTTCCCCGGACCCAGAAAATTTGAATCACATAACCGTGATTTTTTAGAAGATACACTCGTTACACAACCCATCCATTTCCTTACCCACTGGATGGAAAAGTCCGCTATCCTTCAGACCGGTAAACTTCAGCACTATGTGTTGTATGCCCTGGTATTTCTGATTTCAATATTTCTACTAACATTTTTCAAGTTGATCTAAGATGATTGCACTCGGAACCTTAATGACCTTTGCCGCAAGCCTGATCTTACCGGGCGTATTAATCATGACCAAAGCAAAATTAGAAGGTCGTAAGGGTCCAGGACTATGGCAGCCACTTTTTGATATCCTCCGATCGCTTAAAAAAGGGAGTGTGTACAGCACAACCACCAGTTTGATATTTCAAATCGCACCCGTGGTTTCGTTGGCATCTGTCATGGTAGCAACCCTGTTTATCCCTTTTGGCGAAACTTCTGGTCTCTTGTCTTTTGAAGCCGACTTTGTGTTTTTTGCCTACCTCCTTGCCATAGGTAAATTCTTAATGATTATCGGGGCCATGGACACGGGCAGCGGCTTTGAAGGGATGGGCGCCAACCGGGAAGCTCTTTATTCGATGCTGGTAGAGCCCGCGTTCTTTATCCTCATGGGTTCCATGGCCTTGCTCACAAGTTCAATGTCATTTCATGATTTCTATGTCGGAATTTATGCGAGTTCCGACCTAAGCTATCTACTGGTCATTGTCAGCATTTTTCTCTTGCTTCAGATTGTGCTGGTTGAAAACAGCCGGGTTCCTGTTGATGACCCTAAAACCCATCTGGAGTTGACCATGGTCCATGAGGTCATGGTATTGGACTATAGTGGGTTTGATATGGCCATCATCAACTACTCCACCGCATTGAAGCTCGCAGTATACGGTTCATTGATTGCCAATTTTATCATCCCGGCAGGCGAATCAATCGGCATACAGGTCATTGTATTTCTTGTCATACAAATAAGCTGTGCCGTATTGATAGGGATATCAGAATCTTTCCGAGCAAGAAATAAGATGCTCAAGAATCCACAGTGGATACTTACTCTTTCGGCTATTTCCCTGATTGTCTTTTTAGCAGCATTAATTCTCACACATAAAATCACATTAGGCTAACATGATTTTCTTTTTCATCATATTATTTGCCATTACATTGATCTACCTCGCCATTGCCGAGCGGGTGGTGAGATTCCTCACCCTGCTCATTGTCCAGGGTATTCTGCTCGCCGGAATTGCTTACTGGCACCTTAAGGAAATTGACATAATCCATTTAAGTTTCATTTTGCTGGAGACACTGATTGTAAAATCAATTGGGATTCCGCTTTTTCTTAACTATATCCGCAAGAGAAACCGGTTGAATAAACTCAACGAAAGTAAAGTGCCAACTTTTGTTTCTATTCTGATCATATCAGCAGGCTTGGTTTTTGGCTTTGTCTTGAGCAACTTTTTACATGACGCACACATTGAGACCATTTTCTTTGCGGTTGCCATATCAACCGTCATTGCAGGATTATTTTTCATTATCAGTCACCAGAATGTTTTTACACATTTGATTGGCTACCTGGTTATCCAGAACGGGATTTTTATGATGTCTCTATCGGTAGGAGCCGAAATGCCGATGCTCATCAACAATGCCATACTTCTTGACTTATTCATCAGCGTGCTGGTTCTCGGTATTTTCATCAATCGATTGGGCGACACTTTTCAGAACTTAACTGTGGACGGGCTTTCTCAACTAAAAGATTAAGGATGATGGTGATCTATTTTTTAGTGGCATTTGCTTGCGGAGGGCTCATCATGCTCTTTAGAAATAGTACCGCTAACCTGGTATTGCGAACTGCGTTTCTAGTGACCCAGCTTGGAGTCGCCACCTATGCTTTTCTCCATCCCGGGGTCACAGATTCCGTGTATTTCACTTTTGATTCCCTCGGAATTATTTTGGCCTCTGTATTATCTATTCTGTCAATCGCCACTTTCTATCACAGCTACCTCTATCATAAAAGACATCCGATCAACTTGAAAAACGAAAGTATTTATTATGCTTCCCTGATCTTGTTAATAACCGCCATGACGGGAGCTTACTTCACCAATCACATGGGGGGATTGTGGGCATGGCTGGAGGCTACCACATTAAGCGTGTCCGTATTGATTTATCATGAACGTACTACTACAGCACTCGAGGCCACCTGGAAATATGTATTTATCTGCTCTATCGGGATTTCCATCGCATTCATTGGGATTCTTTTCCTCAGCATTGTCGCCACCAAGGGCGGCCTGACCAATCTATTCTTAACAGACCTCATGGCCGCAGCCAAGATCATGGATACAACGTGGCTCAAAATTGCGTTTCTTCTTCTCTTTACAGGATTCAGCGCGAAGTTGGGGATATTTCCGTTGCACACAGTTTGCGTAGATGCTCATACGGCCGCACCCACTCCAATCAGTGCGTTCATCTCGACTTCACTAATGAACGTTGGATTCTTAGGAATTTTCAGAATGTATTCCATCATAGCACAGACTGAAGCGTACCACTGGGCAAATCAGATACTAATGATCAGTGGAGTCCTTTCCATCGCAATTTCCTCTATGCAATTGTTACGGGTGAAGCACTTTAAACGCATGTTCGCGTTTTCCAGCCTGGAGCATATGGGGATAGTGACTGTGGCGCTCTCTGTCGGGGGAGTAGGTTATTACGCTGCAATTCTCCATATCGTGTTGCATTCATTTGCCAAAGCCGGTCTGTTTTATCAAATCGGCCAGGTGGACAACCTACTGCATACCTATTGGATAAAAGATACCGGTGGCTATATGAAGCTCAACCCGCTGGGCGCTGTGGTGATTTTGCTTCTGTTTCTGATGATCACAGCCATACCACCTTCCGGACTCTTTGTGAGTGAGCTGATGATATTTAAGTCACTGTTTGGTGGGCATTACTATTTGATTGGTATGGTGTTGCTGTTATTTCTATCGGTGACCATTTTTGCTCTGGGGAGGAATTTCATGTGGCTTCTTTATTCAATAGATCAGGCAGTACCGAAGGCCGCAGAAATCAACAAGGCAGAAACATTTTCGCAATTTATTCTCATTGGACTTATTACTTACCTGGCGTATTCTCCACCTCTATTCTTCACTAAACTTATTAATTCGGCCATTGCCAATTTGACTTAAATCCATGAGCTAAATGAATAAAATAAAATTGTTAATGGGGGTGTACAACAAAAAAGCAATTTCACACCTAGGCGCCAGGTGCTTTAAGAGTTATTTTGAGTTCTTTCACTTTGCGTTCTTGGCGACTTTGCGTGAAATAATAGAGTCCCCTATTTCTAGTTTTAAAAATTCTTAATAGATCTTAATCTCAACTATATGCTCATCGAAGACATTAAAATCCTGATGCAACTGGGAAAGCAATTTATCCCGGATGTGACCAAGCCACAAGTGCCAGGGCCTTTCAAGGGCCGACCCGAAATCAGCTTAGAAAAAGTGGATGAAGAGGCGCTCGCTTCGCTTTGTCCAACTGGCGCCATTGGCAAAGCCCCCGTGAGCATTGATATGGGTAAGTGTGTGATGTGTGGCGAATGTTCCTTTGCATTTCCAAACAAGATTAAGTTCACAACCGATTATAAAATCGCGACCAATGTGCGGGAGCGATTGATTGTGAAAGAAGGTGAGCTGAACCCCATAGCGCTGGACGAAACAAGAATCCGTTCAGAAATTCGTTCGTTGTTTGGCCGATCGTTAAAGCTGCGGGAAATCTCTGCAGCAGGATCGAACGCCGATGAACAAGAATTGAATGCTTGCGGCAATCCCAACTTCGACATGGGTCGCTTTGGAATTGAGTTTCTCGCATCTCCCCGGCATAGCGACGGCATAGTCATCACCGGACCGATTTCGGAAAATATGGCTGGAGCAATCCAGGTTTGCTATGATGCAGTGCCCTCACCGAAGATCATTATATTGGTGGGTAGCGACGCCATAAGCGGAGGTATTTTCGCCGGAAGTAAAGCGCTGAACCGGAGTTTCCTTGATAAGTATCCAGTTGACCTGTATGTGCCAGGCAATCCTCCTCACCCACTCACGTTTGTGAACGGAGTGTTGGAGATGATCCGTAGGAAGAAAAAATAGAATAATTGCGTTAACCTGATTTCCACATAACCACAAACAAAATTTTCTTGAATATGACCACCATTGAAATTCCCAAAGATGGCCTGGACGGCCTGAAACAAAACTGGCGCTCCGACGTAGTTTCCGGCTTTCTTGTGTTCCTCTTAGCGCTGCCACTGAGCCTCGGTATCGCAAAAGCCAGTGAATTTCCCCCAGCCATGGGGGTGCTTACCGCTATGATTGGCGGTTTGGTTGTGAGTTTTTTTTCAGGGTCGCGCCTCACCATCAAAGGACCTGCGGCCGGCCTTATCACAATTTGTGCGGGTGCCGTAACAGAATTAGGTGGAGGAACAGAAGGATGGCATCTTGCATTGGGTGTAGTGGTGGTAGCTTCCTTTCTACAAATAGTTTTTGGATATCTAAAGTTTGGGGCCCTTAGCGATTTTTTTCCGCATTCCGTAGTTCATGGGATGTTAGCTGCCATTGGGTTGATTATCTTTTCTAAACAAATACACATCTTACTGGGTATTAATCCCGCCACACTTAAAGGGCTTAAAACACTCGAATTGTTCGAGCGTATACCCGACTCCTTTTATCACGAAGATCCCCGGGTTACTTTCGTGGGCATCATCAGTCTGATTATCATCTTTGGTATGCCTTTCTTAAAAGGAAAATATGTAAAGAAGATACCCACCCCCTTGGTTGTGCTGCTGGTGACGGTTCCCATGACTACGCTTATGGACTTTAAGCACACTGAACCGGCATTTGACCTTGTAGCCATCGGCAACTTTTGGGGTAACATCGGCCTTAATGCCAACTTCTCCGCAATCGGCTCATTTGTTTTTTGGAAATACGTAATCATGTTTTTACTGGTCGGTAGCCTGGAATCATTATTGACTGTGAAAGCCATGGATGGCCTGGATCCATGGAAGCGGATATCAAACCCAAATAAAGACCTGGCGGCCGTAGGTGGTGGCAACTTGTTATCCGCTTTACTAGGGGGTATGCCAATGATTTCTGAGGTGGCCCGTAGTTCAGCAAACATAAACTTTGGTGGGAGAACCAGATGGGGTAACTTTTTTCACGGTGCGTTTCTATTGATTGCCATGCTTCTTTTTATTCCAGTAATTGAAATGATACCTAATGCAGCCCTTGCCGCTTTGTTGATCGCGGTGGGCTATCGGTTGGCTTCGCCCAATGAATTCTTTAAGACCTATAAAATTGGCGCAGAGCAACTGACCATATTCGTCGTGACAATCATTGCCACTTTATCCACTGACCTCTTGATCGGTGTGGGTGTTGGGATTCTGGTAAAATTCATCTTCCATATTCTCAACGGAGCGCCTCTCAAGAGTTTGTTCAGACCTCACTATGAATTTTCCGAAACCGATTCAAACTATTCGATTGCGGTAAAAGAAGCTGCGGTCTTTTCTAATTTGATTGGTTTCAAAAAAATGTTTGCCCGGATCAAGCCCGGAAAAAAAGTGATCATCAATTTTTCGGAAGCCAAAATTGTTGACCACACCTTTATGGAATATCTGCACCACTTTGAAGAGGAGTACCAACATGCCGGTGGCCAGATTTCCGTTCAGGGGTTCGACTATTTTCAGCATTTTTCGAATCACCCGCTTGCGACACGCAAATTGACACCGGGCAGTCAGACCAAATTGGAAGTGAGGTTAAGCCCACGTCAAATTGAGTTGCGTAAGTTTGCGGATGGGAATGAGTTTTCCTTCTATCCGCTGAAAATAAAGACCTCCCTTAAGTATAAAGGATTCCCGATGCAGACAGGAAACAAAATTCCCTATGAAGAGAATCTGCTTTCACAATACAATGACTTTGGAAAAGTAGAGTCATCAGACATCACGTTACAAGAAGGTGTGCTTCAGGAGCAAAAAGAAACACACATCACCATCATCCACCTGACAGAAATTGACATTCCTATTCCTGACTTTGCCCTTGAACCAGAGGGCCTGTGGTCAAAATTGTTTGAGGGTGTTTCTGGTAAAGACATTGATTTTGCAGGTTATCCTGACTTTTCAAAAAAGTACTACTTGCGGGGTGAAAATGAGGCAGCTATTGCTTCGTTTTTTACTGAACCTATCATACACTTCCTGGAGAACCGTGAAGAAATGCACATCGAATGCCATCGACATCGACTCATTTTCTACAAAAAAAGGGACCTTCTGGAGCCGGCGGAGATCAAATACACTGTGGAATTCGCCGAAAGCTTTTTACTCCTTACACAGCATCAAGTAACTCAACTTGTCTAATTAAAATTATGGAGGTTTGGGTAACCATCCTCAGGTCCATTTTTAACTAACCATGAAACAAACACTTCTTGTAGTCATCCTTTTGTCAAGTTTTGCGGCGAAAATCTGCGCACAAGAGTCCGCAAAGGAACCCGACAAAGAAATCGAAGAGCTGCGTCTCAAACTAAACGAGTCCGGAAGTCACTATCTGAAAGCCACCTTCCTCAATCAGATCTGGCTTCGTTACAATGACAGCAACCCAGGCACACAGGTGTTGGGGGAGGCTGCCTCTCAGACATTTGATATTGGATTGCGTAGAACGAGGGTGCAACTATATGGGCAACTTACCGATCATGTATTCTTTTATTTCCAATTCGGCCAAAACAACTTCAATTTCCTGACGCAAAACGCAGGCAACCGGAAGCTTGAAGCATTTTTTCACGACGCCCTCGCGGAATATAAAATGTCAAAAACCAATGAGCATCTGGTATTGGGCGGGGGTCTTACCATTGCCAATGGATTATCACGCTTTAGCCAGCCCAGCATTGGAACCATCATGAGCATGGACGTGCCCGTCTTTGCACAGGCCACGGTTGATCAGACCGATGAGTTTTCAAGAAAGTTGAGTGTGTATGCACGCGGCCAACTTGGTAAATTTGATTATCGCATCATCATGAGCGATCCGTTTCCAATTACCACCAATGGTACAATTACAATTCCCATTTCGGTCGTGAACAGTCCTAACGCTGCCTTTGCCCAGGTGGGCCATCACAAGCAATACCAGGGATTTTTCATCTGGAATTTCTTTGATAAAGAACCACACGTCACTCCCTATATGACAGGCACCTATCTCGGCAAGAAAAGAGTCTTCAATATTGAAGGAGGCTTCATAACACAAAAAGATGCTCTGTGGACGGGGGATGGAACAACCAACGTATTTCATGACATGAAACTTTGGTCAGCGGCCCTTTTTTATGACGCTCCCTTGAATAAAGAAAAAGGAACTGCTTTTAACGCGTATCTGGGTTACTTCAGTACCGATTATGGTCCGGGCTACCTTCGCTATAATAATGCGATGAATCCCGCCACGTCAGTGACAGGTCCTTATCTCGCTGGCACACAAGGCAATGTATTCCCCATGTTTGGAACTGGCAACCAGATTTACGCACAGATTGGCTACCTGATGAAAAAGGACCTGTTTGGTAAGGGCACTGGCACCCTTATGCCTTACGCAACATTACAAAGCGCAAAACTAGACCGCCTAGACAAGCAGATGAATGTGTATGATGTGGGTCTGAATTGGTTGATCAAAGGTCACAGCAGCAAAATTACCCTGGACTATCAAAGCAGGCCTGTGTATGAATTGCAGGGAACTGGTTTAATTCGTTCTGACCGGAAAGGGCAAGTGGTACTTCAGTATCAGATATTTTTCTAAATGTCATTGGTTACTATTGGGATTTACTCAACAATGCCGCCAGGTTCCTTGCGGCACAGCGGATGAAGAATGCCATCTTCAAGCCGATAGACCCATCCATGCAGAATCGGCTGCTGCCAATCTTTCCAGGCCTTTTGGATGATGGACGTTCTGCAAAGATTCATCACCTGGGCTTCTACGCTTAACTCCGTAAGTCGGTCTGCCCGTTTGTCAATATTTTCAATTTTTTCCAATTGTTCCTGATGGAGGTCATAGGTGTTCCTTATGTTGAGAAGCCATTTATCAATCGATTCAAGGTTTTGATGATTCATAGAGGCCCGGATACCTCCGCATCCGTAGTGACCACAAACTATGACATGCTTCACCTTGAGTACCAACACTGCAAATTCAAGGACTGAAAGCAAATTAAGGTCGTTGGGCACTACCAAATTGGCTATGTTCCGGTGGACGAAAACCTCTCCTGGTTCCGTATTGGTAATTTCATTAGCTGGTACACGGCTGTCTGAACAGCCGATCCAGAGAAATTCCGGTTTTTGAATCTTGGCAAGCCGGTTGAAATAATCTTTGTCAAGGAGCACATGTTCTTCGGCCCAGGCTCTGTTATCAAGCAAAAGTCTTTCGTAGGTTTTCACAATTTATTCAGGTTTCAGTTTTGAAAAATGGATGGACGGCATAAGTTTTCTTTACGATTTCAACCGTTATGTTATTCATAGGAGCGCTCTTCTGATAGTCTTCTATCGTATCGATAATGTCGTTGTCAATAAAATGCGCACGTGTACCATCAATAAATACATGAGCGCCTGCAGGCACTTGTTCCAGTATTCTGTACAATAACGCCTTGTTCAAGAAAGAGACATCTTTTGTGAACTTTACCAAATGGTTGTTATCGCGGTTAACCTTTAGAATGGCCAGGCGAAAGTTCGACTTAAGTACAAAAAAAACAGCTACCAGGATACCTAGCAAGATTCCTGTAAGCAGATTGGAAAAAAGGATGACAAAAGCCGTAACGGCAAAAGGAATAAACTGGTCTTTTCCTTTCGCGAACATCGTTTTCCAGAGGGACAGTGGAGCCAACTTATAACCGGTGACGATCAGGATAACTGCCAGGGATGCCATGGGTATTCGCTCCAACATTCCCGGCAGGGCCAGTACGGATACTGCCAGTAAGAAACCTTGAGTGATTGTGGAAAGTTGGGTGCGTACGCCTGCATTGATATTGAGTGAGCTTCTGACGATGACAGTTGTTACAGGCAATCCTCCGAGGAAACCTGAAACAATATTGGTGGTGCCTTGTGCAATTAGTTCGCGGTTAAGCGGGGTTATCCGTCTGAATGGATCTAGTTTATCAACGGCCTCAATATTTATTAGTGTCTCGACACTTGCCACCACCGCAATAGTAAGGACTACAACAATAAACTTAATTGCAAGGAGTACATTAAAATCCGGTATACGCAGTTGACCTGGCAAAGCGGTCCATTCTCGAAAATGGGGTATTGCGACCAGGTGCTCAGGCAGTAATCCGAATTCCGCAGTGCTCATCAAAAGTACTTCATTGAGAAAAATGCCTCCTAGCGCGGCCATCAAAGGACCTGGTAGCAGTCTGGTCCATTTGTTTGATTGCCAGAACTTCCCGGAACACAGTACCAACAGCAAAAGAGATAAAAAAGTGATTAACAGTACGCCCGGGGTAATAGATTGAAAGGCGCGCATGATTTCGCTGAATGTGTTTTCATTGTCTGTCTGCAGGAATTCCTCGTCGCCCTGTAAACCGGTATCATACCCTAACGCATGAGGTATTTGTTTAAAGACTAGAATTAGACCGATGCCGGCCAGCATGCCTTTTATTACTGAAACCGGAAAAAACCTCGCGATCGATCCTGCCCTCAGTAGACCCAGCATGATCTGGATAACTCCAGCCAGGACCACTGCCAAAAGGAAAAAGGAAAATGATCCAAGCTCCGCAATTGAATATAAAACGACCGCCGACAACCCGGCCGCTGGCCCGGCAACACTGAGTGGTGATCGGCTTAAAAACCCGCATAAAATTCCTCCCACCACACCGGCCACCAGACCTGATAAAAGGGGTGCGCCGGATGCCAGGGCCACTCCCAGGCACATGGGTACAGAAACAAAAAAGACGACCAAGCCGGCGGGCAAGTCATTCCTGATTTCCTTGAAAAAACTATTGTTAGTCATAGTAGAAATTATGAACTTCCTGCTCAGGTTTTGGTTGTTTCTTTTCTTTGGCCGTGAATATTGTTCCTTGGCTTTTCGTAGGCAAAGTTTGTCTCCACATTGACTCGGCTGTTACCGTTCAACTTGGCGTCCCCCAGGGACTTGAATAGCAGCGCATAGATGATAATGGCAGACATTACACCCAACATGAATCCGACTAACGGTACCATCGCCGCGGTGAAAACCATGAGGGCAATGTGCCACTTATTCATATTCAATACCTGCTTGACCTCCATTTTCTTTACCATTCCACCGGCGACATATAACAGTGTTCCACCAATGCAGGCCATGGGGACATGCTCCAACTGGGCGGCCAAAAAAACAGCGAGCAAAAGTTTAAAAGTAAATTTTGCAATTCCTGCCAATGGGGAAATCGCTCCAACTTTTATATTAACAGCCGTTCGCGCCAGGGCTCCCGTATGAGGAAACCCATTGAAGAGCGGCGTAACGATATTCACAATCCCCTGCCCCCACAGTTCTTTGTTTGGATTGTACGGAAGGCCCTTATTGTTTGCTAAGCGGTCCGCCATACGCGAACAGAGCAAACTTTCAATGGAGGCGACAAAAAAAATGGCGAAGGCGAAATAAATAATATCAAAAACAACAACGGAAGTGAGTTCAGGAATTTCAGGAAGAGTGAAAATCAGGAGGTTGGTAGGGATGGATCCGTACTCGTCCTTAATCAATACCAGTCCTTTATCGGCCCACAATGTATCGGCCAATAGTAATCCGACACCGAATGCGAGTAGGGGTGCCGGAATAAACGGTGAGATTTTCAACAATATCTTGCACATCGCAAACGTGATGATCGCTATAGCCAACGCATAGAAATTAGTAGTTTCAATGTGAATGAGAAGATTTGGTATTTGTTCGGTGATGTCATACCCCAGGTCATGCCGAATACCAAGAACTTCACCGATCTGCGCAAAAGCAATAACGATGGCGATGCCAATGGTAAATCCTACAACGATGGAATGGGGAACGAGCGCCACAATTCTTCCCATTCTTAAAAGTCCCATAGCCATCAAGAACACACCAGCAATGATTGACACAAGCACAAGCATGCCGTGATCGTAGGTGGCCATCAGGCCGCCAATGACAGGTATGAAGGCCGCAGTAGGTCCGTACACCTGGTATTTGGAGCCTCCGAACAACGCGCCTAACAGCCCTGCGACAGCACCACCGACAATCCCCTGTTCAGGCCGTAGCCCTGACGCCATGGCAAATCCCATTGCCAAAGGGATTGCCACCATTGACACGACCAGGCCAGCCGTGAGGTCACGCAGAACATTTAGTCTCCAGTTACCTTTGGTCAGATCCTCATACCTTCCATCGAAAGGGTTGAGGTAAAAAAACAATCTGTCTTTTAAAGTCTCTTGTGATCTCATAGATGAAAATGTTTATTCTCAATTGAAAAAATTTACACGCCAGCCGGTTGCTGAACCTTCACGCAGAAAGAGCTTTAACGTCCTCCCTCCTTGAGAAAGGCGGCAGTAAATTGTAAATGATTAAATAGGATACTTTATTGAAAAGATGATTTCAATGAAGTGGAAAAAGGAAAAATCCCGTTAGCCTTGAGGAGGGGGCGGAGTGACTTCCTCTATAAATTCATTAAAATTGAAATAAACAGGTCGGAACCAGGAGATTTTCAAATTGCTAATCGCAGCAAGAAACTTAGCATCGTTTATGGCATCGTCATCTTCGAATTCCTGTGAATCTCCTTCTACCGTGGATCCTTCCATCAAATCGGCTGTAGCGGTCGAATAACTAGCCCGTGTACAGTTTTCATGCAAAGCCAGTGTGTCCGATCCGACCTTGCTTATAAAAAGAAGGACGATACTGTAAAAAATTGCTCTGCAAATAACATTCATAAAAAAGCTCCTAAATATAAGAATAAGTCTGACAAGTGTTTCAAGTCGTTCGGCCTGATCCAAAACAATGTTTTATCTTACCTTTGTCATACAGGAGGTCCGATGAACTACAAGGAGATATTTTCCGTCACGCTGATTTTGTTTTCTGTCATCGATATCCTCGGCTCCATTCCTTTTGTTATCCTCATCCGCAAACGCGAAGGAAGGATTTACGCCGAAAAGGCCACTTTGATCGCGGCTGCGCTCATGATCGTATTCCTCTTCCTGGGTCAGTCGATCCTGAAACTATTTGGTCTCGATGTTGGCTCATTTG
Source organism: Cyclobacteriaceae bacterium (assembly GCA_043779735.1). Lineage (GTDB taxonomy): Bacteria > Bacteroidota > Bacteroidia > Cytophagales > Cyclobacteriaceae > ELB16-189. The sequence continues at coordinate 19,670 of JAYWDR010000524.1, forward strand.
CAGTAGCCGGGGCCATTGTAATGTTTATCATCGCCATGGAAATGATTCTGGGCATCACCCTTATAAAAGACGATCCGGACGCCAAAGGGACAGGCTCCATTGTACCCATAGCGTTTCCGTTGATTGCCGGCGCAGGAACATTGACCACCATACTTTCTTTAAGAGCCGTCTATGAGGAGTCAAATATTCTTATCGGGATTGTGCTAAATCTGGCCTTCGTATATATTGTGCTTCGCTCAAGCACATGGCTGGAGAAGATTATAGGCAAGTCTGGCTTTGTCGTATTGCGCAAAGTCTTTGGCGTCATTCTGCTGGCGATTGCTGTAAAGATTTTTAAAAGCAATCTGGGCCTTCGATGATCCGTCTCTATACAGATGGTGCCGCAAAGGGCAATCCCGGACCGGGAGGCTATGCTACCATCCTGAAGTTCGGCGGCCATTCAAAAGAACTCAGCCAGGGCTATCGCCTTACAACCAATAACCGTATGGAATTGATGGCAGTAATAGCCGGTCTCCAGGCGATCAAGAAGCAAGGGGTACCCGTTACCATTTATTCTGACTCAAAATATGTTGTGGACTCCGTGAAGGAAGGCTGGATCTGGGGTTGGGAAAAGAAAGACTTTAAGAAGAAGGCAAATCCCGATCTGTGGAAACGCTATATCACGCTTCATAAGAAATTTAACCCTCAATTTGTCTGGGTGAAAGGTCATGCAGGACATCCGGAAAACGAGCGATGCGATCAACTCGCTGTGTCGGCGGCAGAAGGGTACGACCTGGAAGTGGATGAAGAGTATGAAGCAAGTAAGACATGATCAGGCCCGGGTATTTGGCTCTGCTTTTCGACGGAAGCACCGTCCCCCTCTTCGAGGGGGTGCAGGGGGAGGAAATTCAAAACTAACGGCATTCTTAGCTTCTACGCAACCAGGTTTTCCTGTAATACGATCCCCAGTTTTTTGAGCTCCGCCAGGATTGGTTCATAAAATTCCCGCGTGGTAGGAATCACCACACCCCGTTGCTTGATCTTGTCTTGAAGTAGCATCGTAGCGGCAATAGCCAACGGAAGTCCCACCGTCTTCGCCATCGCGGTTTGAACGGCATTATCTCCGGTAGCCACCAGCGAAGCCTGAATTTCCTTTTCCTTGCCCTGCTGTAAAAAGCGGAAGCGGTGCCACATCACAACCAGGTCAGTATCCTGGGGCTCCAGTGTCCAACGTTTTTTTAGAATATGCTCCAGCAATTGGGCTGGGGTACCTTGCTTTAGTCCAATGGGGTCATTGTCAAACAGTCCGGACCAATTTAGTCTTTGAATTTCAGGGCCCTCCGGCATGAGGTGAAATTTGTGAACCAGCTTTTCTTCCACTGACCAGTCGGGGTGGTAGTCCAGAAATGAATTGATAAAATCATGGTGAGTCATCCGTGCAACGTCTTCCATCTTGTAGCTGTCGTCCGTGCAACCCAGCTGGACAAAAATGTCCCATGCCGAACAAAAGCTTTTGTGGCGGAGTGTTCCCCGAAGCATAGTCTTTATCGCACTCAGGCGATACGTGTCGCGGTATGTGAGTGAATCGCGGTTGGCGTACCCTTCAAACTCACCATGGCCCGGCACCGTTACATGCGTAATTCTTTTGAACAATTGCTGATAGGGAATGTATTTGTAGCCTCCGTTTTGGAGGAATTTTGCCGTGCCCTGTCCAGCCATCACCACGTTGCGTGGGTTCCAGGTGAATTTGTACCGCCATGGATTTTCAGGGTCTGTGTCAGGCGCTATCAATCCACCTGTAAATGATTCGAAGGAATATAAATCGCCGCCCTCACCCTTGATGCGGTCTATCACCTTCATCGCACTCATGTGGTCGATGCCAGGGTCAAGGCCGCACTCGTTCAGGAACAAGAGGCCTTTCTTTCTTGTTTCACCATCAAATGCTTTCATGTCTGCAGAGACATAGCTGGCTGTCAGGAGATGCTTTCCAAAATGCAGGCATTGTTTTGCTACCAACGGATGAAGGTGGGCTGGCAACAATGAGATGACTACATCATGCAGGCCTATGCTCTTAACAGAATCCTCTTTTTGAATATCAAAAGTAATGGCTGTACTGTTGCGGGAAATTCCAATCCTTTCAAGGGCCGCCGCTACTACCACATCGCCCACGGTAACCTTCCACTCAAATCGGGTCGCTTGCC
>JAYWDR010000525.1:0-3114 GCA_043779735.1 Cyclobacteriaceae bacterium
AGTCCATTGTCCGATGAACTGCAACTCGTGCTGCGGTCACTGAAAACAAACCTGGTGAAAAAATCCACAAGTTCTTCTCTCGCACCATCAGAGAAAGTAGGATCGTTGTTAAGGGAGTTGAAGACTCTTCTGAAGGATCAAAATCCGGATGCTTCCAATATCTTAAGCCAAATAGGAATTCTAAACGGTTATGAAAAGCAAATGGAACAACTGGAAAAGGCTGTGAAAGCATATGACTTTGATGCGGCTGTCGAAATTATAACGGAAATAAAGTTTCCAAACTGGGCGGCCATGGTGACCTCTAAATAAAGTACGCGTGATAATGCTGAATCTCGAGCCCGCCGGTTACTTCTCCTTTGCGCATGAATGATAGTACAATTCTCATTGTTGATGACACCCCGGAGAACATTGACATTCTTAACGGGATTTTAACGGACTTTAAAAGGAAAGTTGCCACCAGTGGCGAGAAAGCACTTCAGCTAGCGGGCTCCGCTGATCCACCGGACCTCATTCTGCTGGATATCGAAATGCCAAAAATGGACGGTTTCGAAGTTTGCAGAAGGTTGAAAAGTGATCCCCAGACTCAAAATATTCCCGTCATCTTCCTGACCGCCAAGACGGATAAAAAAACGACCGTGGAAGGTTTTAAGTTGGGGGCCAGCGATTTCATCACCAAACCATTTAATCCTGATGAGCTAATGGTGAGGATAAAGACACAACTGGAATTGATTGAAACGCGCCAAAGATTGGAATCTACTATTCAACAAATGGAAATGAGCTCCACCCTGTTGAAACAATCGAGTGAAGAACTTTGCAGGCAAAAGAATGCCATCCAGGAGGAACGGAAAAAAGCCGACCATCTTTTGTTGAATGTCCTTCCGGAGTTTATCGCCAAGGAATTGAAGGAAAAAGGTCACGTTACACCCCGTCATTTTCCAATTGCTACTGTCTTGTTCGCGGATCTTGCCGGTTTTACCAAATTAAGCAAGGGATTAAGTCCAAAAGAGATTATTGATGAGCTCGACAACATATTTGTGGGCTTTGATAAAATTCTGGAAAGAAACAACATGGAGAAGATCAAAACTATCGGGGATGGTTATTTGGCGGCTGGGGGCCTCCCGGTCCCTAATAGCACCAATCCCGTTGATGCTGTCAAAGCCGGGTTGCACATGGTTGAGTATCTGAAAAAAATAAAAGAGGAAAACCAAAAATCAGGAAAACCCCCGTGGGATGTAAGAATTGGAATTCATTCCGGTGAGTTAGTTGCCGGGGTCATTGGGAAAAGCAAGTTTGCCTATGATGTCTGGGGCGCAACAGTAAATGCTGCGAGCCGAATGGAATCGGCAGGTGAATCGGGGAAAGTGAACATCTCCGGCATTACGTACCATTTGGTTAAAGATAAATTCAAATGCGTATACCGTGGCAACATTGACATTAAGAACATGGGAAAAATGGATATGTATTTTTGTGAAGATAGTTCTTCCAACCAAAGTCTCTTTTCCCAATAGGATATTTCAATCGTAAGTCTACAGATCCATAAGCCTGCGCCGGCAAGCAGGTTGGATCCCAAACCATTTCAAGAAATCATTTCACAGGACTATTTTGGACAGCCCTTATAGGCGAAGACTTCCATTTTTTTATGCAACTTTGCGCCTTTTGAATTATGGCCATAATCGGACAAGACCTCGCACTTGCAATACGAATTCTGGAAAAAGGAGAATTGGTGGCGATTCCAACCGAGACCGTCTATGGCCTTGCCGGCAATGCATTGGATGTTATGGCGGTAACCAAGATCTTTGCAACGAAAGATCGCCCGTATTTTGATCCTATCATCGTTCATGTCGCCTCGCTCGAAAAAGCACTACGTTTTGTGACAGCGGTTGCGCCGCAGGCCGAACAACTTGTCAATCACTTCTGGCCAGGGCCACTAACCCTGCTGCTAAACAAAACAGAAATCATCCCGTACCTGGTCACTGCAGGCCTTGATCGTGTTGGTATCCGCTGTCCGGACCATCCGCTCACCCGTTCGCTGCTTGAGCAAATTGAATTTCCATTGGCCGCGCCAAGTGCCAACCCATTTGGTTATGTCAGTCCCACCACTGCACAGCACGTACAGGACCAATTGGGGGACAAGATTTCGTATATCCTCGATGGAGGCCCGTGCCGCATTGGAATTGAATCAACGATCATAGGATGGCAAGATCGCGAGACGGTCATCTACCGGATAGGAGGAGTGAGCGTAGAACAAATCGAATCAATCATTGGTTGCGTGACGGTACAACCTCACTACACTTCCAAGCCTTTTGCTCCAGGCCAATTAACCAGCCATTATTCTCCCCGAAAACGAATTTTGCTGGGAGATATCCAAGAGCTCATAGCAAAAAATCAATCGCACCGCGTTGGCATTCTCACCTTTATGGCAAAAAAAATCTCGGGAGTGGAGGCGGTAGCTCACTTGATCCTTTCTCAATCAGGTAACTTGAGTGAAGCTGCACGTAATCTCTTTTCGATGCTGCGTCAACTTGACAACATGGACATTGACATAGTGCTTGCTGAAGAGGTGCCTAACGAAGGCCTGGGAAGGGCCATCAACGATCGCCTCCGGAGAGCCGCCACCAATCACTGAATTCAGGCGCACAAAACTTGAGTGCGTCAACCCAGGAAAACAGGAAAAAGGAAACACAGAGCAAAACTGTACCCTAGATGCGCACGTGGATTGATAGCCATCGGATACTGGAGCTTTTCTGAGCCGCTTTGGTGTTTCCCTGAAGGAGATAATCCCCTATCCAGTGACCAACTAAAATAACGATTAGGGATTGCAGAGGAATATTCACGCACGGTAAGGTTAGGGCTGCACATGTGGGTATAAGCTAAATAACGCTCGTGATCCTGTGGTCATTTTACCAGCCGGGCGTTTCAGGGCAGCACAGCCACAATCAAATCAGGAACCTGGCATAAAAACATCTGATTGCAATGTGGAGCAGATTATTTTTACATTCATGCGAGACCTGATGAAAGGTTGTAAATACTTTGAACGCTAAAACAGGCTTTCCAAATTCAGAAAAAACAAACCGGTCCAGCCAATCAATATATGTGAAATACTAACGCCTATCA
>JAYWDR010000526.1:0-3107 GCA_043779735.1 Cyclobacteriaceae bacterium
AAAACGTTTTTCGTGAAGACGGGGCGCGATGAAGCCCTGCAAAGCCTGACAGGAGGTGCCGCACTTACAAACTGGGGCGGAGACATTAACAAGAGTTACAATACACGCCAGCAGGACTATAACAATAAAGTAGGGCAGGGAACCGACAATAAGATCATCTATGTTGACCTCTTGGCCTCCTATATGCTCCGACACAACTTCTTTATTGATTTTAAGCAAACGATTCGGAACAGCAGCAGTCCCGATCCGCTGTTCAATAATAATACCTCTTTAAGTTCAGTAGCTTTGAGATGGAATATAACCCCGCGGTCATTCGACTTCTAATTTAGTCCAAGTTACAATGAATATGTTTTTTCGGATATTGGGTTACTCGCAGGACATCGTTTCGAAGCTTGTATACTTTTTTATTTTTTCAATCCTGGGAATAATCTTTGGTGCCTTCAATATTGTATTGGTCATTCCCATGTTGACTGTTCTTTTCAAACAGAGCGATAATAGTTTTCAGATTCCTGCTTTGCCATCGTTTACTTTTTCAGCCGCTTACGTGGTAGATGTATTTAATCATTATTTCATCTCCATTATTCACAACAATGGACGATTGGATGCGCTATTATTTGTGTGTGCTCTTATTGTGGCATGTGTAGTGCTCGCCAATATTTTTCGATTCCTGGAGCGGGTCATTGCCACCAAGATCCGTGTGGACCTCGTAAAGAGCATCCGATTGGATATTTTTAAGAGCGTTACGCGGCTTCATATTGGGTATTTTAACAATGAACGCAAAGGCGATCTCATTTCACGGTTTACAAACGATGTAGGGGAAGTGGAGAATGCCGTGATGGGCAGTTTAAAGGCTGTGTTGAAGGAACCCATTACGATGATGGTGTATTTCCTCATCCTGTTCAGTATCTCCGCCAAACTCACACTGCTCACGCTGCTCATCTTGCCGTTCACAGGTGGGGTATTGGCCGAAATTATCAAGCGGCTAAAAAGACAGGCCACCCAGAGTCAGGAATCATTGGGCAGGATTGTAAATATTCTGGATGAAACTTTTGGTGGCATGCGGGTTGTAAAGGCTTTCAATGCCAGGAATTTCATTATTCAGAAGATGGAGGAAGAGAGTTCCTACTACCGTAAAGTAAATAAGTCCATGTCCTATAAGAATGAGATGGCTTCTCCGGTATCTGAAATTTTGGGGGTGATGATTATAGCCGGGATCATCTTCTTTGGAGGCAACATGGTGCTAAGCGAAAATTCGTCCTTGCAGCCAGAGGTGTTCTTGGGGTTTTTGGCAATTTTTGCCATGGTCATTCAACCCGCTAAGAATTTTTCCAATGGCATTACAGCATTGCAAAGGGGGACGGCTTCTGCCAAGAGAATTTTTAGTTTGATTGATACAATACCCCTCATTGAGAATAAGCCAAATGCCATACACCTGAAGAGTTTTGAGAGTAGCATAGAGTTCAGGAATGTAAGTTTTGCTTATGAGAAAGACCTTGTCCTCAACAAGATCAGTTTGGAAATCAAGAAAGGGAAAACGATTGCGTTGGTAGGCCCTTCCGGTGGGGGCAAGTCTACCCTTGGCGACCTTGTACCACGCTTTTATGATCCCACCGAAGGCGAGGTCTGCATTGATGGTATTTCGCTGGCAGAGTATGACATTGAATCCTTGCGCAAGGTGATGGGTGTTGTCACACAGGAGTCCATCCTGTTTAATGATACGATCTTTAATAATATTGCCTTTGGCATGCAGGGTGTGAGTGAGGAGGCCGTGGCACAGGCAGCAAAAATTGCCAATGCGCACGACTTTATCATGCAAACTGAGAAGGGCTACCATACCTTTATCGGAGAGCGGGGTTCCAAGCTTTCTGGCGGCCAGCGACAGCGAATTAGTATTGCGCGTGCGGTGCTTAAAAATCCCCCTATTTTAATCCTCGACGAGGCGACGTCCGCGCTGGATTCAGAATCAGAGAAACTTGTTCAGGAGGCGCTGTTTAACCTAATGAAGAACAGAACCTCGCTAATTATCGCCCATCGGCTCAGCACCATACAGCATGCCGATGAAATCATTGTAATACAGGATGGACTGGTAGCCGAACGAGGCACCCATGATCAACTCATCCAGCAAAGGGGATTTTACTGGAAGTTGAGTACAATTCAAAAAAACTGACATGGGTGCGTTTCTTGACATTCCCATGGGTCTGATCTAAAGGAATTACACTAAGTTTGAAACGAATTTAATTGAATGAATCAAAAACGGCTTCTCTTCTACCTGGCTTTCGCTATTTACCAGCTCATCGCTTTCATTTTTACTGTTATGGTAGATGGGCATCTTGATTTGCTGGGCTTGCTGAGATTTATCCCATGGTTCAAATTCATTTCGTTTTTGGGTGTCCTACTTTTGCTTGCTGACGTAATCTGGTATTGGCTGGATCGAAAGGCTAATTCGAAGCGTCAGGACAACCTTGAGAAGGAAAACATTGAATTGAAAGCAAAGGTTTATGATTCTCAGGAAGCTGTAAAGATCAAAGCTCCGGCCAAATAACAATGAGTTATCAGTCACTGATTTCCCAAGAACTGAGCCAGGCTTCATCGGTCTTAAAATCTTTTCTGGAGTCGCCTGCTGCGTTAACCAATCTTGAGCGGGCTGCCATATTGATGGGTGATGCTGTCAAGACCGGCTGCAAGCTGATATCCTGTGGCAACGGCGGCTCTCATTGTGATGCCATGCACTTCGCGGAGGAATTGACAGGAAAGTACAGGGAGCCCCGTAAAGCCATTCCCGCCATTTGTATATCAGACCCCAGTCACATTTCTTGTGTAAGCAATGACTATGGCTACGAATTTGTTTTCTCCCGCTATCTAGAGGCCCTGGGGAACAAAGGCGATGCCTTGTTGGCGATCAGCACCAGCGGCAATTCATCCAATGTTTTGCAGGCAGTAAAAGTGGCCAAAGAGAAAGGCATGAAGGTAGTGGCCTTGACAGGAAACAGCGGCGGCAAACTTGGGCCCCTGGCCGACGTGGAGATCCGCGTTCCACATGTGGGCTATGCTGATCGAATTCAGGAAGTGCATATAAAGATTATTCACATCCTGATTTTGTTGATTGA
>JAYWDR010000527.1:0-3101 GCA_043779735.1 Cyclobacteriaceae bacterium
GATGGTTTAATGAATCCTGTGCCCTATACCAAGGGCGATGTATTTGATGCCGTCATGTTCTACCAGGCTTATCGTCCCGCCAGATATTTCTTCGCCAACACTGACTTTTCAATAGATGCCAAACAATTCAAGGATAGTCTGGAGATGCAATGGAGTAGATTACGTCCTGAGACCCGGCTTGCGATGATGAATGTTTCCTCATCACATGATGCGCCTAGGCTGCTGACAGATTTTTACAATAAAAATAAATATAAGTATAAGGCTAACCCTAAAGATGATCCTAATTACAAGACAGGCAAGCCGGATCCTGCCACCTTTCAACGGCTTCAATTGTATTTACTATATGAATTTACAACCCTAGGCGCACCTAATATATGGAACGGAGAAGAGATGGGAATGTGGGGAGCGGATGACCCATTCAATCGAAAGCCACTGATGTGGAGAGAATATAAATTTCAACCGGAAACCAGGAATAATTTCCAACCAGGTCCAAAAACATACGACGAGATGGCATTCAATCAAAATCTCTTTAGCACCTACAAAAAATTGATTCACATCCGGAAGAAACATCCGGCACTAAGTGCTGGAGCCTTTGATTTTCTCCTGACAGAAGGAAAAAAATTTGGATACCGAAGAGCCGATGAACAGGAAGAAATTCTCGTTTTCTTCAATCTTGATGTTCACGCAAATACCTTTGCATTACCCCACAGGGCAACGTACATAAACTTGCTGACGGACCAACAGATAACTGCCGCCAGCATAACGTTGAATTCTCTGGAAGGCACAATATTAAAGACTATTAAATAGATTTTGCCTCCCATCAATGAGATGGTTGTATTTTTCATATTTATTTGTATTTTTTCTTTATTATCCGGTAATCGTGGAGTAAAACTAATTTTCACAACTTATAACCGTAGCCTATGCAATCAAGACGCGAATTTTTGAAAGAGTCAGGTGCAGTCGCACTAACTTCTATGCTGCTTCCTTCATTTATAATGAAAAGTGCCGATGTACATAACCCGGGCATTCAATTGTATTCGGTAAGGAAAGAAATGCTTCAGGATCCAACCGGGACATTGAAGCAACTGGCGGGATTGGGTTATAAACAAATTGAATCAGCCCGCAGTGATAAGGGCAACTACTATGGACTAAAGCCTTCAGAAATAAAGAAAATCTGCCAGGACCTGGGCCTTACTATCCGCAGCGGTCATATAAACCTGGATGATCAATGGCAACAAACGATGAATGATGCTGCTGAGGTGGGCCAGGAATACCTTATTTGTTCCAGCATGCCGGCAAAAGGACAGACCATTGATAATTACAAAAAAACGGCAGAAGCCTTTAACGGGAGGGGTGAGGAGTGTAAGAAACTAAACCTCAAATTTGGATATCATAATCACGACTATGAATTTGAATCTGAGAATGGAAAAGTATTGTACGATGTCTTAATAGAGAATACGGATAAATCCCTCGTACACCTGGAACTGGATCTGGGTTGGGTCATTGCCGCCGGGAAGGATCCAATTCGTTATTTTAACCAGTTTCCCGGACGGTTTCCCCTGTGGCACTTGAAGGATATGGATTTAGTAAATAAGAAAAGCACTGAGTTTGGCAAAGGAAGTCTGGACATAAAGAAAATGCTGAATAATGCCGGGCAATCCGGAATGAAGTACTTTTTTGTGGAGCAGGAAGAGTATAGCACTACCCCCATGGAAAGCATGAAGTATAATGTGGATTATTTATTAAAGATGAAACTCTGAGGAGGATTATTTTACAATCCACAGTCACAAGAGAAATTTTATATGAAATTTATTGTCAACGTAAGAATTCATTATGGGTAATGAGAAAAATACATTTGATGCTATTGTGATTGGTAGCGGAATGAGTGGGGGATGGGCCGCCAAAGAATTGTGCGAAAAAGGCCTCAAAACATTGGTGTTGGAAAGAGGACGGAATGTTGAACACATTAAGGATTATCCTACGGCAACGAAAGAGCGTTGGGAATTGCCCCACCGCGGTAAATCCCCACTCAAAATTGTGGAAGAGAATCCTATCCTGAGTAAATGTTATGCATTTGACGAGTCTACAGAGCATTTTTTTGTAAAAGACAAAGAGCATCCCTATATACAATTAAAGCCATTCGATTGGATTCGTGGCTATCAGGTGGGCGGAAAATCACTGATGTGGGCACGGATGACGCAGCGGTGGAGTGAACTTGATTTTAAATCAAATGCGAACGACGGTTTCGGTAATGACTGGCCCATCCGATATGAAGAATTGGCGCCATGGTATTCTTATGTTGAAAAATTTGTTGGCATTAGCGGAAACAGGGATGGCCTGCCACAGATCCCCGACGGGGAGTTTCTTCCCGCCATGGATTTGAACTGCCTTGAAAAACATTTTCAAAAAAGCGTTAACAAGAATTTCCCCAACAGGAATGTAGTCGTTTCCAGAACAGCGAATCTCTCAGTACCTCACATGGGCAGAGGTGCCTGTCAATATAGAAACCTCTGCAGCAGGGGCTGCCCATTTGGGGGATATTTCAGCTCAAATGCCTCCACAATTCCCGCGGCTGTGGCAACAGGTAATATGACCCTGCGTCCCGATGCCGTAGTCCATTCCATTATCTATGATGAACAAAAAAACCGTGCCAGTGGTGTGCGCGTGATTGACGCAAAAACGAAAGAGGCTGTGGAGTATTTCGCCAGGATTATTTTTGTCAATGCCGGTACATTAAATACAACACTCATTCTCCTGAACTCAACCTCCGGCAGATTCCCCAACGGATTAGGCAATGACAATGACGTCCTGGGTCATTATTTGATGGACCATAATTATCGTGCAGGATTGTCTGGAGAATATGAAGGATTTGAAGACATGTACTATTATGGTCGTAAACCGGGAGGTTGGTACCTTCCCAGATTCAGGAACCTCGGAAACGATAAACAGGATAGTTTTCTTCGTGGGTATTCATTCTCCGGGGGGGCTTCCAGAAGGAGGGGTAATGTGAAGGAGGGTGATGAGCCGCTGGGTGCAGACTTTAAGGAAAAACTTACAGAGGTGGGGCCCTGGTCAATGGGCATCACTGGAATGGGTGAACA
>JAYWDR010000528.1:0-8888 GCA_043779735.1 Cyclobacteriaceae bacterium
CTATTCCTGATTGTCTCCATGGTGACCTTGGTTTTCGGTCAGTTTACGTTTCAAGAGCTTATCAAGGTGCAGTATCCCAATCAGAGGGAACTGACCAACTTCCTGGCGTTATTTAATGGTACTATTTATGGGCTTAGTTTTTTTATGCAGACGTTTGTCAACGATAAAATTACAGGCAACTATGGAATTCGAATCGCGCTTTTAATCTTACCCGTTGTCGTAGGCTTATTTGCTGTAAGCGCAAGTCTCACGGGTCTTATCTTTGGGTATACGCCTGAAATGGCCCCTAACACGTTCATCTATTTCTTTCTATTTATCGCCCTTATTCGTTTGTTCAACAACATGATCCGGGATTCTTTGGAGAATCCCATGTTTAAATTACTGTTCACTCCATTGGATAGTCGCTACCGGTTTGGTATCCAATCAAAGATAGAAGGTGTAGTCAATGAGACGGGGCGGTTTACGGCAGGCGCCTTAATATTTGCATTTGCGACTTTACCATTTTTCAAGATCATTTGGATGCCCATTTTGCTTACGGCCATGCTGGGTGTTTACTTCCTGATCATTATAAGATTATATACTGGCTACAAGAATAAAATAAGATCTAAACTCGAGTCCGTCCAATCAACAATGGATAAACTGGAGGTTGGTTACGGACAGATCACAAGAAAGCTGGAAGCTGGATTGTTAAATGAGAAACCTGGTCTTGCTGTTTTTTCATACAAGCTCCTGGAGAAGATCAATCCTACCAACATGAATATCTGGATCAACAGTTTGATTAAGAATGAGCGCGAAGAAATCCGTGACTACGCGCAGCGCAGAATGAATGAGATGAAAGGCTTGTCTGTATCAGATCGATATATCATCAGGTATGATAGTGCGAAGTCAGATGTTTCAGATAAGAACCTATTGACTAAAAGCGAGTTGGAGATGATAATTAACAGTGGAGGGGATTTTACAAAGTCAAGGATATTGCGCCTTACCAGGTCAACTGAGCCGGGAGATCGCCAGTATGCAGCGGAACTTTTGTTACATACTTCAACGGATGAGAACACATCTTTTCTCATTGAGTTGTTGAATGATTCTGAGCCGAAGGTGCGGAATACTGCTATCAAGACCTCCATCAAGAAGCATAATAACGAGGTGATTCTTTCCCTGATTGAAAACCTGAACATTCCTCTTTACAGCAGCCAGGCATTGAACGCACTCGTACTCATCGGCGGCAAGGCCTTAGCAATGCTGGATAGTTCATTCTATCGATCGGGGCAAAGCACCCAGACCCTAATTCGTATTGTCCAGATTATCGGAAGGATAAGTGGTCAACGCGCAAAAGACCTTTTGTGGAACAAGATTGACTACCCGGACAAGGTCGTGGTTTCCAGGGTTCTGATAGCCATGGGAGAGGCTGGATTCAAGTCAGGTATTTCACAAATATCGAGGATCAAATTTGCCATTGAGAATGATATTGGTGATATCAGTTGGAACCTTTGTGCCATTTCTGAAATTGGAAATGAAGGCTATGCAAAACAAGTGAAGGAGGCTATCAGGAGTGAAATAGCTAGTGATATTGATCACGTATACATGTTAATGGCAATGATGTACGATACAAGGTCAATTCAATTGGTTAAAGAAAATATTGAAAGTGGCACGGTTGAAGGAACTGCCTTTGCTATTGAATTGCTAGATGTTTTCCTTTCGGAACAATTAAAACAGCGAGTAATACCCGTGCTGGATGATCTTTCTGACCAAGACCGAATCAGTAAGCTTGAAATATTTTATCCTCGCGTTCCTCTAGATGAAAGGCTTGTTCTTAAATTTTTGATCAATAGAGACTATACCCAGACAAACCGCTGGACGAAGGCTTGTGTTCTACGGCAGATTGGTACCTATAAAATACCAGAGTTCACACTGGACCTTATCGCGCAATTATTTAACCCCGATCGATTGATCAGTCAAATGGCTGCGTGGGCATTATACCAGATTGATGCGGAAAGCTATTCTGGCAACGTGAGCCGACTTGGTCAGGATGCTCAAAGAGAATTGGACGCGGTAATTCTTACAGGGGATCCTCAATCAAAGCTTTTGCTTTTTGACAAGATTGTTTTTCTAGCCTCAATGGAAATTTTCAATGGAATATCCGGACTTAGCCTTTCTTTTATGGCCGACATGGCTGAAGAAGAAGTCCTTCTTGAAAGTAATTCAGTTTCTCTTGACGAGCGTGCGAACAATTATTTCTATATCATTTATTCGGGGCAGATTGACTATTTTAGTAGGGGTGAGCACCAGTCGGTATTCACTACTGGTCAATTCATTGCTGAAATGGTAGCCCAGCCTGGCTTCGCCAAATCCAACATTCTGCTTGCGAAAGAAAAGACCGTGTTCTTGAAGATCAACAAGGACCACCTTTACGAGCTTTTGTCAGAAAATGTAAAGTTGGCAGACCGCGTTTTGGAATATGTCTGAATTCTGCTAATTTTCAATGATTTTTTAAGCTAACCATCAAAATAGCCCTAAATTCGAGTTATTTTTTTAGACTTGCGAGATTGGCTACTAAGGTTCGCGGTTATTTTGTTAATTTTCTGATGCTATAAATGTGATCATGGTGAATTATTCCGCACAAACGGGAGAATTAGTGGAGGAAAGCCGTCACCTGGAGCGGGTACTGGAGCCATTGGGTGCCAATCCTTTTCCGGGACTGCGTCCTTTCAGCATTGGTGAGTCCCATTTGTTCTTTGGGCGGGAGGGCCAAGTTGATGAGATTCTGGAAAAACTGACAAAGTACAGGTCAGTTACGGTAATGGGTTATTCCGGTAGTGGTAAATCCAGCTTGATGCATTGCGGTTTGGTCCCCGTTCTCTATGGCGGTTTTATGACCCAGACCAGCCCTAACTGGCAGGTAATTTCAAGCAGGCCAGGAAGTGAACCTATAACAAACTTAACAGAGGCTATTGTCAATCAATTGGAATCAAGTGGTAGAATTACTACTGATGACAAGGCAATTCAATGCGCTATCATCAAGTCTGTTTTAAAGAGTGGTCCGGATGGATTGGTCGAAGTAGCCAGGTATCTGCAACGTGCCGAACAGGAAAATGTCTTTTTTCTAATTGACCAGTTTGAGGAATTAATACACTTCCGTGAGAAGGATGAAGACTCAACAAACGAATCGATACAATATGTAAATCTTATTCTGAACGCGGTTGGCCAAAAAGATGTGCCGGTATATCTCTCGCTAAGCCTGCGGTCGGATTTTATTGGTGAATGTGCTGTGTTTCCGGGTCTCTCAGAATTGATTAACCAGAGCAACTATCTGGTTCCACAGATGGGGCGTGAGCAAAAGCGCTTCGCCATTGAAGGGCCTGTGGCAGTAGGAGGTGGGAGAATTACAGCCAGGCTGGTGAAGAGACTGTTGAGTGACATTGGAGATCACCAGGATCAATTGCCGATTATGCAGCACGCGCTTATGCGCACTTGGGATTATTGGGTGGCAAACCGCGAAGAAGGTGAGTCCATAGATTTAAGACACTATAACGCGATTGGTAGAATTGGTCAGGCACTTTCACTTCATGCTAATGAAGCCTATGATGAACTAAATGCAAGTGAAAAAGAAATTGCCGAAATTTTATTTAAAAGTATTACAGAAAAAAGCCTTGAGAATCAGGGTTTCCGGAGACCCTCCAGCATTAAGTTAATATCAGAACTGGCTGGTGAGCCTGAAGAAGAGGTAATCCGTGTGGTTGAATGCTTCCGGAAAACCGGCCGGTCCTTATTAATGCCAGGCAGTCATGTAAGCCTTACGGGATCCACCATCATTGAACTTTCGCATGAAAGTTTGATGCGTATTTGGACTCGACTTACAAACTGGGTAGAAGAAGAATTTGAATCTGCACAATTATACAGCCGTATTTCAAATGCCGCAGCCCTATACCAGACTGGGAAAGCAGGACTTTGGAGGCCACCTGATTTGCAATTGGCCCTCAACTGGCAGAAGAAACAAAAGCCGACCCGCATCTGGGCCCAACGATATGATGTCGCTTTTGAGAGAGCCATTGTTTTCCTGGATACTAGTCGGATAACCTACGAGGCTGAGCTCAAAAACCAGGAAATGTTGCAGCGGAGGATGCTGCGCAGGTCGCGCGTCACATCGGTTGTGCTTGGAACAGCCGCTTTGATAGCTGTCTTATTTATGATTTATGGATTCACGCAATCTATCGAAGCCAATAAGCAACGAGAAGCTGCGCTGAAAGGACAGAGGGAGGCAAACATTAATCGGGACGAAGCGAACGCTCAACGGGTTAAAGCCGATGAACAGACGAAATTGGCCGTACAAAGCAAGCTTGAAACAGAAGCAGCGCTTGAAGTTGCAGACAAAAATTTGAACCTAGCAATCCTGGCGAGGGCTGATGCGGAGCAGAATTTGAAGGAAGCGCTTCGTCAGGAAAGACTTGCTCAGGTAGCCCAAGGTAAGGAAAAAGAGCAACGGGTTGTTGCAGAAGAACAGACAAAGATTGCTACGGTAGAACGCGACCGCGCCAATCGCCTGCTGTATTTGTCCGTGGCACAATCAATGGAAGCAAAATCGGTCACAATGGATGACAAGGATTTGGCAGGACTGCTTGCCATGCAGGGGTACTTATACCACTCTCAATATGGTGGTCACAAGTATGACCCTTACGTATTCAGCGGGCTTTACTATTCTATCGCAAAACTTACAAATGATTTTAATTACAATCAAGCCAAGGTGCCTGGCAACTTGAAAAACAAAATGTTTGGTTTGGCAGTATCCAGAACGGGAAGCACATTTTATACGACGGGAAATGATGGAAGAATATTCAAAGGCGACTATCTGAAACTCACCGCCGATCATATTATCGACTTCAATCCCTATCCAAACAGGGTACTGGCGCTTAGCGCAGACGAGAAATATCTGGTGAACGGCAGTGACTCTTCTGCAATCCAGATTTTTCATCTTGACCAACAAGGAGAAAAGCCTGCTATAGTCAAGGGCCATAAGGGGTTTGTGATTGATATTAAGTTCTTGCCAGACAACTCAGGATTCATCTCCGTGGCAGCCGATCGAACAGTCAGATTTACCAATCATACTACCGGCCAGGGCAAGAAACTAGCGACACTGCCATACGACATTAAGTCAATCGATATTAGCGCTGATGGGAATTGGATGGCGGCGGTTGCGGCAAGCGGACAATTGATCATGATGAATTTAAATGACAATACATTTGAATTGAAAGTTAATGAGGCCCCTAACCAGATAAGGGTCCTGTCGGTAGCCTTTCATCCTACCAAACAAATCATAGCCTATGGCACTGAATTCCTGGATAATGATTTAAAGGTGAAGGGGTCAGTCAAGATATTTAATTATGCGACATTGGAATCACTCAAAGAACTTCGAGGCCACAATGCGGGTGTATCGGATGTTGAATTTAGTCCTGATGGATTATTGTTAGCTAGCGCAGGATATGACAAAAAGTTGCAGATGTGGGTGGTAGATCACGAGGAGGACTTACCGGTAGTAATGGACAATAACACTAGTAATATTTGGAGGTTGGCTTTTGCCAAAGGTTCTGACTATTTGTTGGCTTCGTGCAACAATGGAGAAGTACGAGTGTGGCCCACTGATCCTAAAATGCTGGCAGATCAGATCTGCCCAAAGCTCAAGCGCAACTTGTCAAAAGTGGAATGGGGGATTTATGTTGGCAACGGCATCGGGTATGAGTCCACATGTAAAAGTTTATTGATAAGTGACTTTTAATGAACGCAACCGTACGAAATTTAATAGCAGGACTACTTATTATTTCCGGCACGCTTCAAGTGCATGCACAGGGTTCCGACTGCGACCAGGCATTGAGCCATGCAGAAGCGGAATTTAGTGCAGGTCATTTCTATTCTATTCCAACCATCCTGGGAAAGTGCCCTGAGAACGGATTGTCGCAGGAACATACGGTACGAGCTTATTTACTATTGTGCCAGGCGTATTTGATTCTGGATAACCCAATTGCAGCAGATGATAGTTATCTAAGGTTACTGAAAGCTGATCCGGAGTATGTTGCCAGCGATGACAAGGATCCAATTGACATTGTCTTCTTGAGTAAGAAATTTACTGCCACGCCAATCTTTACTCCTCACTTTAGAATTGGCTTCAACACCTCACTATTTCGAAGTATCTATGAGGTGTCTACAGAGCCATACAATGTTTCGCCATCCGGGTCTCCGAGTCTCGGCTTTCAATTCGGCGGAGGTATTGACTGGAACTACAATGACAACATCAGTCTCTGTCTAGAGGGTAATTTTGCTACTCGTTCTTACAAACGTGAATTATCAGGGATTGCAGGAACGGATAGACAGTCTGTAGTTGGAAATCTAATCTGGCTTGATTTCCCTGTTTACATAAAATATTCTCATGACGCAGGCAAGATCCGGCCATTTGGGTATGTGGGCTTTGCCTTCAACTATTTACTTTCTGCAAAGAATGAATTCGTCTATACAGACATCAAACCTGCGGGGGCACAATTCGTGGCGCAAGGTCCAAATGAGCAAGTGACCTATCAGAGCAATCAACTCAATCGCTCATGGCTGCTTGGTGGCGGCGTAAAATTCAAGAAGGGAAAAGACTTTTGGTTTGTAGACCTGAGGTATATGGGGGGCTTGTCCAACTTGGCCAATGACGATAAAATATATTATGCAGAACCTGGAACTGGCAAGAATCAAATTGGCAACCCCGATTACTACTTGTCTAACAATGTTACCAAGTATCGCTATGCAAGTGATTTGTTTCGTCTCGATAATATTTCATTGTCTTTTGGCTTCATCCACCCGATCTATGATCCTAGGAAAGTAAGAAAAGCAAGAACAAAAAGCGTTTCGCGTAGGATTCAGAAAGAGGAAGGAGGGAAGGGAAAATGAAATTGAAACAGCTTTTCTTTTTGATCATCCTCATTCAGATTAGTTTGGTGGGCTGTGATTCAGCCAATTCTGTCGAGGACCCCAACAAATCTTTTTTTATTAAATTCTATGGTGGCGATGGTGACCAGACCGGCGATGATATGGTGGTATTGCCGGATGGTAGCATGGTTCTATTTGGTACCACCAAGCCTTCAGGGACCGGTAAATTCAGCCAGTGGTACCTGGTGAGATCCGATGCAAAAGGAATGATTATTTGGGAGCGCAAGTTTGGTGGTCCATTCGATGAAAAAGCAAAGGATATTGAGCTTACCGCTGATAACCGGTTGGTAGTGGTTGGGAATTCAAACAAAAGCGCCACAGACAGCGATGTGCTCATAATGACCCTGACATTAGATGGTGTAAAGATTGATAGCGCCTTGGTGGGACTTAAGAATCTCAGCGGTCAGGATACCGATGAGGATGCTATTTCTGTTTCAACAACCTCCGATGGTTTTATGGTTGCGGGCTCTACGAGCAATACAGACTTGAAGCCTAACGCGGTTGCCAATGATCAGCGGGATGCCATGCACTTGAGGTTTTTTAATAACCTGGCATTATATCCGATTTCTTGGGGCAAAGGAACGGGTCCTGGCACGTTTGATGCTGCTATCAAAGTGATTCAGGTAAGTGCCACTCAGTTTTATGTTTTTGGTTATTCAAACAAGGTCGCAACAGGTCACCCTAATCCTGATATTAATTTTTGGATTTTTGGATTGGGATCGACAGGCCTACCCAATACCGCAGATCTATTTATTGGATCTACTACGGATGATGACAGATTGAGCTCAATTTCAACCACACCGCCACAATCAGGTGAAGGTTATTTCTTGGGGGGGATAACGTATGGTCAAACTGGAGCATCTGATATTTATGTGGCGAAGCTGCGAAAGGATTTATCCTTTGGCCCAAGTGATGCTCCATTTTCAAAACCCCTTTCCATTAAGTTGGGCACTAACCTGTCTGAAAAAACAGCTGTGTTCGCGTCTCAGCAAAGTGGTTTCTACGTATTGACCAATGAAAATAGTTTTAATAATAACCAGAACTGGCTGCTGACCAAAGTAGGTAATGATGGTTCCCTAGCCTGGAATCTTCCCATCGTTTTTGGTGGTGAAGGTCTCGACAATTGTGGAGCGGTTCAGGAGCTGCCTGATGGAAGAATTGTACTTATAGGTACGATGAGGACGGGGAAACCCGATGTGGGGGAAATGAAGATGACGTTGATAAAGGTAAATCAGGATGGGAAGCTGGAGAACTAGCAGCGAAACATGGGTATTTAGGGTTACTTTTAACCCTTTATGATCATTTACACCGGAATAGCCCGTACTGAATAGATGTCCCACATTACGAACCTTAGAAGAGTAGTTTTCTCCGTTCTGGGTAGCCTGGTGTTCCTATTAGTTTCAATTGTTGCGCACAGTCAGGTTGTAATAATACCAGCAATTTCCACCCCAGGCGGTCAGGTTGCCTGTGTGTCCGGAGCCCCTGTAACCCTTTCTCCCTTAGTAATTAGAGAAAATTCTCCCCCGGCCTCTAATAATGAAGATATCGGTGGTGCTGGTATTGGACCATTGCTTGGTCAAACCATTTTTTTTGAAGTGCCGACGGATTTTGTTTTCATCAGTGCTGGTGCAGTGACCCTGTCTCCGAGTATTGCTCCGGATGGCGTTTCAAATGCATCAGTTTCGGTTCTTGGAAGCGTACTCACCCTAACCTACGATGTTGATAATTCTGGCGGAAGCGATGCGTTGGATGTAATTACTATATCAGGTATTCAGGTTGCCGCCATCAGTGGCGCGACACAGACGGTTACTATGGTTCGCAATGGCGGTACTGGGATTGTATCAGGCCTTCCTGACGGGACTGTTGTTGGATCAATTAGCAGTGCGAATCCCAACAGTGCATTTACGGTTACGGGCGGGGGCACTTATTGT
>JAYWDR010000529.1:0-3091 GCA_043779735.1 Cyclobacteriaceae bacterium
CTTAGTTCAATCGCAGTGTGCCAGCCAGGATTGAAGCCACGATTTCCTCCACAAGCGGCCCGGTCAGCGAGTTCATTCAAATCCTTAATTTTGCCAACGGCTTCGGTTAACTCTTTTTCAGTTCGCACGATGCCGACAAGTTCCTGCATCATCTCTTGTAAGGTGGATTGAATTTGAAATGGATTTTCACCCTCCTTATTCAGATCTCTTTCAAAAGGTGCCAACGCCCACGCAGCTAGTTCTTCCACTTCTGCTGATGGAATCTTCCCCGCGACATTCTCTTTAGCATACTTGGCAGCAAACTCGCCCGCTCGTTTTCCGAACACCAGCAGGTCGGAAAGGGAATTGCCCCCCAGTCGGTTCGCGCCATGAAGGCCCGCAGCACATTCACCCGCCGCAAAAAGCCCCGGTGAACTCGTCATTTGTGTATCGGCGTCCACGCGGACGCCACCCATTAAATAGTGTGTAGTCGGACCAACTTCCATCGGTTCCTTGGTAATATCAACACCTGCCAGCTCTTTGAACTGATGATACATACTAGGCAGTTTCTTCTTGATATGCTCTGACGCGTTAGGAAGCTTCTCTTTGATCCAGGCTATATCCAAAAATACCCCGCCATGGGGTGAACCACGACCTTCTTTAATTTCACGGCGGATGCACCTCGCCACATGATCGCGAGTAAGTAATTCAGGTGGACGTTTTGCATTCTTATCACCTTGTGTATAACGCCAGCCCTCTTCTTCATCTGTTGAAGTTTGCCCCTTATAAAGATCAGGTATGTCGTCGAACATGAACCGTCTTCCCTGATTATTTCGCAGCACGCCACCTTCTCCCCGGACACCCTCAGTGATTAGCAATCCCCGGACGCTCGGCGGCCACACCATGCCGGTGGGATGGAATTGCACGAACTCCATGTCAATCAGTTCTGCTCCTGCATGATAGGCGAGGGATATTCCCCCACCTGTGCAGTCCCAACTGTTACTTGAAATTTTGTAAATTCTTCCCATTCCTCCGGTAGCGATGATCACCGCCTTGGCATGGAATACTTTGAAGAGTCCTTTCTCACGATCGTATCCAAAGGCACCCACGACTTTGTCACCGTCTTTCAATAGACTGACAATGGTGTACTCCTGATAAAACTCTATTCCCTGGTGGATGCTGTGATCTTGCAGCGTTCGGAGCATCTCAAGACCTGTGCGGTCGCCTACATGAGCTAGACGTGGATACTTGTGTCCGCCAAAGTTTCTCTGAAGGATTTTTCCATCGTCAGTCCTGTCAAATACGGCTCCCCATGCTTCGAGCTCTCTCACACGATCTGGAGCTTCTTTAGCGTGCAGCTCCGCCATTCGCCAATTGTTTAAATACTGACCCCCGCGCATGGTGTCGGAAAAATGAACCTTCCAATTGTCGCGATCATCTACGTTCGCAAGCGCGGCGGCCACGCCACCTTCCGCCATCACGGTATGTGCCTTGCCTAGCAACGACCGACAAACAACTCCTACTGAAACACCAGCAGATGAAGCTTCGATGGCCGCCCGGAGGCCTGCGCCCCCTGAGCCAATCACTAATACATCGTGAGAAGTGGTTTCGAATTTTTCCATTTTATAGTATTCTCCAATCAGTCCATATATTCATGGACACCAGGCGCACATAGATATCTGCAAAGGCTACGCCCACTAAACTGCACCACGCCCAGATCATGTGGTTACTATTCAGACAACTGGAACAATCATAAACCTTTTTTTGGACGGGAGACTTTGAAAGCTGGTCTTTGATGCCACCCACGAGATGACGGAACGAATGGCAGCCAAATGTGTAGCCTCCCAACAGTGTGGCGTTTAGGGTTAGTACAAAGGACCCTACGCCTATTCCAAAACTTGTCTCGCCCGTTGCTGGATCAATGAACCACATCGACTTGAATGCGTCGTAGATGAGCACGAACACAAACAAAACGGCCAGGTACATAAAGTAGCGATGAATGTTTTGCATGATTAGCGGAAACGAGTTTTCGCCACGATAGGTCTTTCGGGGTTCACTTACAGCACAGGCCGGTGGATCAGCCCAAAATGATTTATAGTAGGCGCCCCGGTAATAGTAGCAGGTAAAGCGCATTCCACCGGGAGCCCACAGGATAAGAAGGGCAGGAGAAAAAGGTAATATCATTGGCCACCAGGAAGGTTTTGGCCCAAACCAACTATGAGGCGAGTCGCCAAAAATCTCCGGTGAATAGAAAGGAGAGATGTAAGGGCCAAAGGCATAGTGTTCGCCCTGAAATGCTGCCCATGTGGCATAGATAATAAACGCTGAGAGCATCGTAAAAATGATTAGCGGGCGAGCCCACCAAGCATCTTTTCGTGCGGTATGTCCAAAGCCAGTCGGGTTCAAATGCCTGCAGTTAGTAGTTTATTTTTGCATGAGATTAGATAAAAATAATTCTAAAAACAACTAAGAAGAATAAGGAAGGGGGCAGCAATGATTTTTTGCCTGGTTTGCACGGTAGCCCTTCACTTTGATGTAAATAGACAGTTCTGAATGTTCAGACACTCCTTCCTTGAGTAAGATTTCAATGACAACTTCAAAATGTGATCGTTACTTCTGGCAGGCCAGACCTCTCCATTTGCTTCATTTTTATTGCTACTTTTATCTATAATAAGCAATGCAAGCATGAAATATCCCGCTGTACGCAACTTCATCAACGGTGAGTTTGTGGCCGTATCTTCTGCAAAGACACTTGACGTAATATCACCGATTGATGGCACGCCTTTGTCTACCGTGCCAATGTCTACGGCAACTGACCTGAATAAGGCAGTGCTTGCCGCGAAAGTTGCTTTCCCTGGGTGGAGCAAGACGCCAATTAAGGAAAGAGTTCAGGTATTCTTCAGGTATAAAGCGCTTCTCGAGAAAAACTTAAAGGAATTAGCCGAACTGGTTCAGGAGGAAAACGGGAAGACCTATTCGGAAGCTGCCGCCGAAATTGAAAAGAGTATTGAGTTAAGTGAGTTTGCCACGTCTTTGCCTCAGCTTGTCACCGGAGAGGTGCTTGAAGTTAGCAAGGGAGTAGAATGCAGAACAGAACATGTGCCCGTCGGGG
>JAYWDR010000530.1:0-3089 GCA_043779735.1 Cyclobacteriaceae bacterium
AATACGCACGCATCGTTTACCAAATACCTTGTCGGTAAATTGTCTGACCCATCGATGACTACATCATACGCTGAAATGATATCCATGGCATTTTGAGAATTCAAAACACAATGATGGATTTCAGTCTTCACATTTGGGTTTAAGTCGTTAAGTCGGTCACGCGCTTTGAGAACTTTGGGTTTGCCGACATCATTAGTACCAAATAGAATCTGGCGCTGCAAGTTGCTTTCATCCACTGCATCAAACTCAACAATGCCTATCCTGCCCACCCCGGCCGCTGCGAGATAGTACAGGGCAGGAGAACCCAAGCCACCCGCTCCGATCACCAGAACGCTACCTTGTTTGAGTTTTTGCTGGCCTTCCAGCCCCAAACCAGGTAATAAAATCTGCCTGCTGTATCGCATTAGTTCTTTCGTCGTAAACATGCTTGCAAATAGGTTTTAGTCTACTAAAGTTACAGATAGAATCACTCAAATTTTGAAATTGTTGAGGCCTGTTTGCCGAATATTGTTCATTATTAGACACTGCAGCAGATTTAAAGAGCCCTTAGCACCCAAAAAATTGCTTCTCTTCTCATGTGAACACGTCCAAAAAGGGGGTTGTGTTTTGCTAAATTTGTTATCCGGTTTTGCTTGAAAGTTATCCCTCGAATGCTTACTTTCATTTAGTAGTTTCTCATCCACCAAATCTAATACTGCCATGATCAAAATCACTGAAAAGTCTATCGATGTACAAAGGGTCATCGAAACGGCCTCCAGCCTGGGTGCAGGGGCCGTTAATGTTTTTATAGGCACTGTAAGAACAACTGCACATGACAAAAACGTGGTATGGCTTGAATACGAAGCTTACGAAAGTATGGCGGTCGCGGAAACCCGCAAAATCATTGATGCAGCCTCGCATAAATGGCCGCTTATGGGCTGGGCGATCAGCCATCGGATAGGTACTTTGAAGCCAGGTGAAGTGGCAGTAGTCGTGGCAGTGTCCACCAAGCATCGGAAAGAGTCTTTTGAGGCCTGTCAGTTTATCATTGACCAGCTAAAAGAAAAAGTGCCAATTTTCAAAAAAGAAGTCTTCGAAGATGGGGAAGAATGGGTAGGCGCCCGCCCTCAGGTCACAACGAACCTGAATTAACGAGGTGACGGTACATGTGACTTCCTTTTCACTCGCCTTACGCCCGGGAGAATATCATGTAACCTAATGTCACCATTACCGCCGAAGCGAACAGTCCCGCCAGAAATACCAGCGCCAAATCTCTATAAATCGGATTGATCTCCGGAGGGTAGAACTTAAATGATTTCATTGCCAACTATTTTACGACTAAGCTAGCCATTGAAGTTCGATATAGTTCAGTATTCATCTAACCGAAGCATAGACTGTACTATTTTCATTGAGATTACAGCCCCACAGAAGAATTACACTCATTGCCATGTCAATTCACAATAGAAGTGATCGATCACAACAGTCTAATAGTGTGGACCTTTTGCGGCCAGCCATAGCAATTTGGGGTATGCTTTTTAAAATGTAAGATTCCAGGCTGTCTTACAAAATTTTGTATAAAAGTTACTTTCTTCTGAAGTCCTTTTTACCACCAGTCTTTTCCAAGAGCTTGATTTCTTCAATAATGATGTCATGAGACAAGGCTTTGCACATATCGTAGATGGTTAGGGCAGCTATAGCAACCGCAGTCAGAGCCTCCATCTCCACTCCCGTTTTACCCGAAACGGTGGTCGAAGATTCAATAATGGCCCTTTCACCCTTCACCTTAATTGTCAACTGGCAATCCTCTAACCCTACCTCGTGACAAAAGGGAATCAGTTCGGCTGTTTTCTTGGCACCCAGGACCCCGGCAATAATAGCGGTCTGAAACACTGGGCCCTTTTTGGTAATGAGCTCATCACCCTGCATCCTTTCAATAATAATTTTCCCAAGTTTAACAGATGCCCTTGCGCGCGCGGTTCGCCTGGTAATTTTCTTTTCCGAAATGCCGACCATTTTGGGAAGACCTGTTTTGCTGACGTGTGTAAACTCCTTTTTCATTGCCCTGATTGTACCTACCTTAGTCTTCCTTTACATTTCTATATGACCCGGCAATAGACGCCGGGAGGATAAGCTTAAATTTAGTCAAAACATGATCAGTGTTGCTGAAGCCTCGTCAATTATTCTATCCCACCGTTTCAAACCAGCTGTTGAAAAAATTGACTTAAACCGCTCCTGTGGCAGAATCCTTGCTGAAACTATTTTCGCTGACCGCGATCTGCCGCCTTTTGACCGTGTCTCAATGGATGGGATCGCTATCAGAAGCGAGTCATTTAACAAAGGAGCAAGACAGTTCCCCGTGGTAGGAATCCAGGCAGCAGGCATGACACCGATGGAATTAAAGAATCGGGATGGATGCCTGGAGGTGATGACGGGAGCCGTGTTACCAATCGGAACCAACACAGTTATCCGGTATGAGGACGTTGAAATCAAAAACAAGATAGCCAGGGTTGTGATTGCAGAAATTCATTCCGGCCAAAATGTTCATCCTCAAGGCCAGGATGCCAGACGAAACCAGCAATTGCTATTGCCCGGGATCCGGATTTCTCCGGCGGAAGTAACGCTGTTGGCCTCACTGGGCAAAAGCAGCGTCAAAGTTTTTTCCTTTCCGAAGACAGCAATCATTTCTACCGGTGATGAACTGGTAGACATTGATGACGTGCCATTGCCCCATCAAATCCGCAGGTCAAACGATTCTTCCCTCGAAGCGGCGTTGTTTGAAATGGGCTGTACTGCTGACAAATTTCATCTCATTGACTCTGTAGAAATACTTGAAAAAAAACTCGCAATTATATTTGAAACCTATGAGCTGGTTATTCTGTCGGGCGGTGTCTCCAAGGGAAAATTTGATTTTGTGCCCGAAGTACTGGATTCATTGGGTGTCAAAAAGTTATTTCACCAGGTGAGTCAGAAGCCGGGCAAGCCCTTTTGGTTCGGGATTTCCGATCACCACACAGTATTTGCGCTTCCTGGTAATCCCGTTTCTACCTACATGTGTTTCTATCGGTATATCAAGCCATGGTTTTTGAAAAGTATGGGGGCCGAAGCGGCCA
>JAYWDR010000531.1:0-3086 GCA_043779735.1 Cyclobacteriaceae bacterium
ACGGAGGAAGGTGAAGTAGACACCGTTCTGCATTTCCGTCATGATCCGAAGGATCCAAACTCGCTCATCTCGGAGCGCCTCATTGGCGGCGGCGGGGTCTGGAGAACCTACCCGGAAGGCAAGGACTCGCGTTGGGTGGCGACAACGGCTGGAATTGATTTATTTCGGAATGGCCGTTTTGAACATGTATTGAATCAATATAGTAATTGGGTAAGCAAGTGCTCCGATGGAACCATTTTGGCAGGCGCATGGGGGAAAGGCTTGTTCGAGGGGAGAAAGGAGGGCGATCATTACCGGTTTACAAAAGTGGAAGCGTTGGGAGACCAGTCGATCGAGGCTATAGAAGAGGACCGACTTGGAAGACTTTGGATTGGCACGCATCGGGGGCTATTCCTTTACAACCGGGCGGAACAAATGGTTCAGGAATTCGGCCCAGAGGATGGAGTTCAGGGTGATCGTTTTATATCGTCAACACAAACCCCGGACGGCATCATGATTTTTGGGGGAGAAAACGGTCTGACATTGTTTGATCCTATGTCATTTCATTTAAATGAGATACGACCCCAGCCTTTAATTCGCCAACTGAAAGTGAACAACAAGCCGGCCATAGTGGAAGGCCACCCATCCGCCCCTGCTGATTTTATCATTCCGCAAAATATCGGTTCACTGCCAGAGCTGGTTCTTGATCATACTTCCAATTTGTTTACCCTGGAGTTTGCCGCCATGGAGCTAACAAATCCTGAAAAAAATCTGTACGCCTACAAGTTGGAAGGTGCCAAAGGAGACTGGGTGCAAACGGACTGGAAGAACCGGAGTGTTACCTACATGAATCTCAATGCAGGTACCTACACTTTCAGAGTGAAAGCTACCAATGCCGATGGCATCTGGAGTGACCGGGAGACCACGCTGGCCATCCGCGTCTTGCCGCCCCCCTGGAAAACGTGGTGGGCCTACACCCTGTACTTTTTGACGGTCACAGGCAGTACGTGGTATTACATCAAGTCGCGTGAGAGGTCACTGAGGAAACGCCAGGTTGAACTGGAGCAAACCGTTACGGAGCGAACCGCGGATGTAGTGGCGGAAAAGAAAGAAGTAGAAAAGCAAAGAAATCGAAGCGACGAATTGTTGCTGAATATCCTTCCTTCGGAAATAGCGGAGGAACTTAAGCAAACTGGAAGCACGGAGGCAAAACAATTTGATAACGTCACGGTGATGTTCACCGACTTTAAAAACTTCACCCAGATTTCCGAAAAGCTGACACCTGCCGAGCTGGTCGCAGAGATCCATTCCTGCTTCAAGGCCTTTGATAATATCATTACGAAATACAACATCGAAAAGATCAAAACCATCGGCGACAGCTACATGTGCGTACTGCCCGTCCCGAATGAAACCCATGCTTCAGATGTAGTCAATGCCGCATTGGAAATTCTACAGTTTATCAAGCAAAATGCTGAACAGCGAAGGAAGGAGGGCAAAGAGCGTTTTGAAATCCGAATCGGGGTGAACACGGGACCAGTGGTGGCGGGCATCGTGGGCATCAAGAAATTCGCCTACGACATCTGGGGCGACACGGTGAATATCGCCTCTCGGATGGAAAGCGGCGGCGAATCGGGACGGGTGAATATTTCGCAGAGCACGTATGAAAGGGTCAAGGATAATCCGGATTTGAGATTTGAACCCAGGGGCAAAATTGAAGCCAAGCACAAGGGGGAGATTGAGATGTATTTTGTGAGTAGGAATGTTTTTGGCTGACCAGCCGATGCTTTGAAGTGCTATGCAATCATTCTTTTCTTTCTGGCTGGCTTCCTGAGTTGTTTTCTGACGCGCTCCAGGTCATATCCGGATTGAACCCTGAGCCAAAACTCAGCGTCTATGCCCAACAGTTTCTCAAGTCTAAGGGCCATCAGCGCGCTAAGGTGTCTTTTTCCCTTCAGCAACTCACTCAGATGTCCTGGCTTGATGCCGAGGCGAGAGGCAAAATCAATTTTCTTAACGCCGCGGGCTGCCAGCTCCATTTCGATAACTTCGCCAGGGTGAAGGGACACGTCGGAATGAAGCTCCGTTCCACCCTTGCCAACAATTTTGAAATTTGCATTCATTAAATCCTCTTATAATGATCGGTTGGCTCCTCAATGACCAACACCTCCTCAACAAATATTCTGTCCTTTTCGGTTCGTAAGATGATCCTGTACCGCTGATCAAGCCGCACTGAATATTTCCCTTTGTAAGCTCCTTTTAAGACTTCAAAATTGAGGCCAGCGTGCTGGCTTAGCTTGGGTATGTTCTCAATGTATTTCAGCAGCTTTACAGTTTTGATAAACTTCCTTGCAATGACTTCATTGATAACAGGCTTTCGTTTTGGTTTTATTCCCTGATAAATGGATTCGAGATAATAGTTGTCAAATTGAACAATCATGCAGCCGGACCAAAGTTGAGGAATTTATTTATATTTACCAAAATGTGGTAAATGGTATAGAGCGTCGAATTGAATGAATGCCGTGCTCAAGGACTCTTTTTGGCGAAGTTAAATTATTGATGAACGCAATAATAGTATTATCGGACTGTTTGGAGTAAGGAATTCCTGACCTATTTATTGGATGTGAATCCTAGCGGCCTTCAAAAGCCTGAACCATGAGGTGCATTTGAACCCATGAGGAAGATTGAAGCGAAGCACAATGGGGCAATTGAGATATATTTTGTGGAGGGGGATTAAGAGTAAAAAGTTTCACGCAAAGGCGCTAAGAACGCAAGGAATGCATACGGAAATTCTGAATTGCTTCGGATCCTGCCACTGAAGAATATCTATCGGTACTTTCCATAAGATCTGATGTTACTGTAGTCTTATTTATACGCCACCGCCGCACTCGATGGCCCCGCCAGCGGTATAATCGCTGTGGAACTGAACCCCACAATCTTTGCCCACTTCTTAAAGTCCGCGAAGGTGTAGTCAAAGCCTTTCCCTGTTTCAATGAGCATGTTCAGGCTGATCATGAGACCGAAGGTGTTCTCTTTTCGCTCGTCATCAATGATACTTTCAATGGCAACAAAAGCTCCGTTCCCCGGAAGGGCGGCATAGGCTTTCTTCA
>JAYWDR010000532.1:0-3086 GCA_043779735.1 Cyclobacteriaceae bacterium
CACTTATCATCTTTAGTAAGGGCTGTGATAGCGCCGGCAGCACAGGCCTCCTGACCAATATACAAATGGCAGAAGCCCTTGATTTTTTGCATTCCGTAGAGTTGTCCCGCCTTATCTTCGAACTTGCGCATGAGGTACATCATTTCGTACCATTTCAAGTATGTTTCCTTCGAAAATTCGGTCTTATCTTTTGTACTCTTTGGCTTTGCTTGGGCAGTAGTAGACATATGCGTTACTTTTGAATTGGACTGCGAAAATAGCCCTGAATTCGTGAATTCCCAACTAACTTTTGTGCGAAACGCTTAAAGCTTCATGCGACTTGAAAAACTTCATTTGGTCAATTTTAAGAACTATGCAGAAGCCACGGTTGACTTCGTGGGAAATGTGCATTGTTTTCTGGGGGCAAATGGCGGTGGCAAAACCAACCTTTTGGAGGCGATCCATTACCTGGGCTTTACCAAGGGCAGCATCTATCCTTCGGATCCCTCCAATGTTCGCCATGGGCAACAGGAATTTCAAATCAACGGGTTATTTGAAAAAAATGAAAAAAAAATGGAGGTAAGCTGTGCTTTCTCCCTGGGCCGACGAAAGGCCTTTCTCGAAAATGGCAAGGAGTACAATCGTTTTTCTGAACACATTGGGAAATACCCATTGGTGCTGGTGGCCCCTAATGACATTGAATTGATTTGGGACGGCGGTGAAGTGAGACGAAAATTCTTCGACTCCCTGTTAGCACAGGTGGACCCATCGTACCTGGAGCAACTGATCATTTACCAGGCTCACTTGCGGCAACGGAATGGTCTGCTCAGGATGTCTGCTGGCCAAAGTTCCCTGGACCTCGATTTAATCGACTCATATGATGAAAAAATAGTGGCCGCCGGAAATGATCTCCATCACAAGAGAGCTTCCTTTGTGAAGGAGTATGTGCCGCTACTGTCAACACGTTACAATTTCCTGACGGGTGGTCTTTCCGAAACGGTGGACATTCAATACGTTTCCGATTTGGAAAAGGGTGACTTCAAAAAGGAATTGCAATTGAAACTTGAACATGACCGGCTGCTGGGGCGGACCTCTGTGGGAATCCACCGGGACGATTTTGTGTTCACGCTCAACGGATATGAATTGAAACGATATGGATCGCAGGGTCAGCAGAAATCTTTTTTGATTGCCTTGAAGTTTGCCGAGTTTGATCACTTCGTCGTGAAGAAAGGGACCAAGCCGCTGGTCCTGCTGGACGACATTTTCGACAAGCTGGATGATTCCCGTACGCTCCGGCTGATGAAGTTGGTATCGGCTGACGTCTTTGGACAGATTTTCATAACGGATGCCAGCCCGGGGCGCAGTTCGGAGGTTCTGAAAAAAGCGGGTGTGAAGTCGCAGAATTTTATTGTAGACGATGGTTCTTTAATTGAAAGTCGTTGAGTGGTCACTCTCACCATTTTTCCCGTTGATTCCCGCAAATCTGCGAGTTCAATCAGCGATGATCAGAGGGAAATGTATTTGATTTTTGAATAAAGTGCCATCAAGGCTTATAGCTTTGTTTAGGCAATTTATCATGCCGGCTATCACGACGCACTATTCGATTGATGGAATACAAAAATGTGAGGAAACCTATTCCCAGGATACTGGTCAGGATCATCGGTATTATATCAGAATCGGAAATCATTGGTCTTTCAGTTTCTCAATTAATGCACTGGTACTATTGTAGATGTTAAAGATCAACCGGCCAATTCCAAAGATCGCCACTAATCCGAAGAAAGTCAAAATGAAGTTTTTTCCCGTAAATCCATCTCATTGGTAGATTAAAGTGACCACACCGGAAATAGTCGCCAAAAATATCAAACCCAAAAATTTGATAATTTCCGTGTTGAACTTAACCCGCTCTCCAATATAGTGCTGCGCCTCCATTTCAGGGATGCAAAATACTGGCGATATTAAAATTCTCCGCACGTAATCCCATAGGAAATCCTGACTATTCTGGCTTTGCCCGTTTATTTGCATTTCACTGTTTCAGCTTTAGGTATTAAACGATAGCGATAAGACTCCCATAGATAGTCTACTATGAAGGATGGTAAAATACCTGCAAATTAGAGGCCGAAGAGCCCAATTGCATCCTCAATTACCTTTTGCTAACTTTCTTTATCAATCACACGTGCTAATCCGCTTATGAAAGGGCTATTGCTGCTGGCTTTATCGCTCCCACTGCTTTCATTTTCCCAAAAACTGGAAAACCAAAAAGCCATTGTTCAGGGCGACAAGATCATTGTCACCTACGACCTGTCTCTGGGATTTCCAGGTGATAAATTTGATGTTTCATTGTACGGTTCCCACAATAACTTTTCCTCTCCCTTGCAGCGTGTCAATGGCGATGTGGGCCGGGGCCTGACGCCAGGTAAAGGCAAAACAATAGAAGTGGATGCGAGGAATGAAATTGGAAATTATAAAGGTGAATTGTCATTTGAGGTAAGGGCCGAAGTGATCGCCGCATTCACGCTCACAAGTGCGGTTGGCGCTTTGAAGCGCGGCAAGTCAATGTCCCTGGCCTGGCGCGGAGGGACGAAGAACCAGGATGTAAAAATTGAGTTGATAAGGGGTGGTGTCAGCCAGGGTGCGGTAGGTTCTGCTACCAACAATGGAAGCTATCAATGGACGGTTCCACCGAATCAAAAGACAGGAAGTGACTATCAACTACATTTGGTGAACGGCAAAGAAGAGTTTAAGACGGAATCCTTTTCTATCAAACACAAAGTGCCGACGTTGTTAAAGGTGATACCGTTCATAGTCGTAGCGGCCGTGGTGGGGCTGGCGGGCGGATCAAAATCTGCGTCCGGTACTGCCAAAGACAACAGTTTGCCGATGCCACCGGATTTGGGGTTAGTAAATTAAGTTTATAATTTTACCATGTATAAAGCCCTGCTTGGTATTATAATAGAGTTTTGGTTTGTGACTTCACAAGCTCAGCTTGTCCCTAAGCCCACAACACAAGCAAGTAATTTGATGATCACACAACCTTTTGCATCCACGCTGCAGCTTACGTGGACCAATGGAAATGGAACAAGTCGGCTGGTGGTCGGGAGGGATGGAGG
>JAYWDR010000533.1:0-8830 GCA_043779735.1 Cyclobacteriaceae bacterium
TCCACTGCCAGTCCGACATGGTCAGTAAAATACCGTTGACGCGAACGATAAATCAGGTTGAGTGGGAGTGAGGCCAGCACGGCAAAAAGAATGACCAGCATCTTCGCAAACCCGGTGGTCTTCTGATCGTAGACGATAGAAAATGAGTTGACATCATGAAACTGCAGTGCTGTCATTTTGTTAGCAACCGTCTGGACGGCCAGTCTGCCATGAAATGAATTTATCTGAGTGCGCAGGGAAGCATTAAATAGCTGTATCAACGGAAAGAGAAAGTAGATAAGGTTCAGGACAAAGAACATGGAAAGAGGCTTGAGATAGTTGACGCGGCGCCCCTCGGTAAACTCCCTGGACAAGTACCCCGGTTTCCTCAGGATAAGCCAAAGGGTTTTGACAAATTTGCTGTCAGCTAAGGTGAGAGCACGGAAAATACTTCCAAGAAAAGTCCGAAAGGAGCGGTCCTCCGGTCCCAGAACTTTCTCACCACAAAGATTGCAGAACAGTCCCTCGAATGAATTGCCGCAATTCTTGCAGAGATGGTGCTCTGGGACAGTGTTCATGAATGACAAAGTTAGGGGTTTATTGGAGGTTGGGGGTTAGCTCTTAGCCTTTGGACGTTGGACAAGGCCCTGGAATGCTCTTTTAGGAGTAAGCGCACTACATTCATTATCAATAGTTTACTTTAAGATAAGTAAGATAAATACTTGATTCTTAGGATATTCAAATGAAAAGTTGCAATTTAGTATTCAACTTATACGATAAGTGCTATGCTTATACTTTTTGCTATCGTTGCGTTCCTGGCTTTTCAACTTGGCCATTGTCTTTTATGCCTCTATCTGATAGGCTCCCAAAGACATCGCAGGCTGATAAACGGAGACCTCGCCTCAGTATTTTAATCCCAGTACCGAAGCTATTTCTTTGGAGACTCTTTTAGGCCGTCCCGTATGGCTATCGAGGAGGCACCATGAAGTGCTTGCAGAGGCCAGGGCTTTTCCATCACCCATACGCCTTACTGATACATAACGGTTTTGCCGTGGACCCTCCGGTGCGTCAATCCATGTGGTTGCTTCGATTCGGTCTCCGGGCAGGGCAGGCGAATGGTAGTCTATTTCGTGGCGTAACACGACCCAGCGACAATTCTCTTTCATATCATCGGACGCCTTCAAGTCCCAATGCGCATATGCCACCGCTTGGATCCACCTTAGGTATATGACATTATTTACATGGTTGAGTTCATCAATATCCTCCGGCATCACCTGGATAGGTAATTTGAATATCACCCGATCAATAGGGATGGTTAGCACGTCAGCGAACTTTTCGGGCGGCCGCCATGAACTTCTCTTTCACCATTCTCCTAAACCAGGTGGGAGCAAACCGTTTTTGTCTCCACATCTTACTTGCCTGCTTGGGTAGAATAATATAAAATTCTCCTTTTCCGGCCCGATGTAGAATTTCTTCGGCAACGTCCTTAGCTTCCAGTCCTGAATGATCTATAAAAAATTGAGTTGTCTTCTTTACCAATTCTCCCCCTCTGGCGTTTTGCGCAATATTCGTTTTGAAGTAGGCGGGCTGAATACAGGATACTTTTACTCCAAAGTCCATCAACTCGCCATACAAAGTCTCGCTTATGGCGACAACGGCTGCCTTCGTCACATTATATGCTCCCATGGTAGGAGAGCAGGTGATGGCGGCGAGACTGGCTGTATTTAGAATGTGTCCCGACTTTTGTTTTTTGAATGCTGGTATAAAGAAATGGCATCCATAGATTACGCTGTATTGATTGATCCGTGTCATCCACTCCCAATTATCCAGGGAGTACTCTTCAAAAACGCCACCATCGCCCACACCGGCATTATTAAAAAGTAAATCAATTCCACCTGCCTTCGACAGGAAATCACTTGCCACCTGTTGGTATTTGATCCGGTCTGACACATCGAGATGATAGGATATCGTCTGTCCACCCAGAGATTCAAATTCCCTGGAGGCGATGACAAGTTGTTCTTGATTGATGTCAACAATGCCCATTGTCCAGCCATCTTGTGCGAGCGCCTTGCCGAATTCCTTGCCAAGCCCTGAGGCTGCACCAGTAATGAAGGCACGCTTGTTGGGGTGTTGTTGGGTTAGAGCGTATTTCATTTTAAACAAATATAACTTCCGTGGCCATTATATCGAGGTTTTCAGTAGCAGGTCATTGCGGTTTTTTTTGCGCCTTAGCGGTCAAAAATTTACCGCAAAGCCGCTGAGTCGCAAAGGAAGCGCAAAGGCGAGAAGTTAGCTAAATTGAATCTATCTCAACTGCTTTTGCACCGCGATTAGCCAAATTATGGATAACCTCTATAAGCTCACCAAAGCGTGGGTCTTTGGTGTGGCCTTGCTTCCAGCGTGCGTAAATTTGCTGGGCAATCACGGCATTTTTATACAAGCCGAATACATAATAAAAAACAGGGTTTATCATCGAGCGTCCACTTTTCTCAGAGTACCTTGTCACCACCTCGCGACGTGTGAGATTGCCTGGCAGCCACGAAACATTAAATACTCTGGCAAGATCATCATCACTCGCTTCAGCCCAGTAGGCTAGTGTGGCGCCGACATCCATCCAGGGATCGCCCACGGTCGCCATCTCCCAGTCCAGGACGCCGATAATGGTGGGTAAGTTGTCTGCTTGCAGGATCACGTTGTCGTACTTATAATCATTGTGCAATAAAGTGGGAGCTGTTTCCCTGGGCTGGTTCATCATGAGCCACTTACTTAATGCCTCCATCTCATCAATCTGATCTGTCTGTGACGTCCCATAGCGTTTCGTCCAGCCTTCAACCTGGCGTAAAATATATCCCTCGGGCTTTCCCAGTTGATCCAACCCCGTTTTGTGAATGTCAAGAGAATGCAGGGCAGCCAGGTTATCGACCAGCATTTCAGAAATTCTGCGCATCTCGTCAGATGCTATGCGAAGGTTCTTGACATTTGAAGGGCGAAGAATTACGCCCTTGAGTCTTTCCATGACATAGAAAGGAGTGCCTGTTATTTCCGTGGATTCGCAATTGAGGATGGGTTTGGGAATTTTTGAATAATAGCTGCTGAGAAGTGATAGAACTTTGAACTCCCGGCCCATGTCGTGGGCGGATTTAATGGCCGCCCCGGAGGGGGGTCGCCGAAGGATGTATTCCTCATTACTAGTTCTTAGTAAATAGGTGAGATTGGAATACCCACCTGGGAACTGCAGGATTTCCGTCACCGGTACTGTCAAGATGCCTTGCTTGGTCAGGTAGGCATTGAGTGCCTCCAAATCAATTTCTTCTCCGCGCCTCACGGCCACAGGCTGATCTACCGTGATCATGTCGAACGTTTCTTCTTTTTAATGTCCAGGCCATATCCTTTCAGAATGTTGAGGGCCATACTTTGCTTGTGAACTTCATCGGCACCATCCCAAATGCGCGCACCCCTTTCATGTTGGTACATGGTCGCAAGCATAGTTCCGTCTGAAACGCCCAGCGCCCCATGCACCTGTATGGCTCGATCAAGAACCTTCAACATGATGTTGGCTGCATAAAATTTGATGCCGGAAATTTCATGACGTGATGCAGCAGCACCATGGGTATCAATGTTCGCAGCTGTCCGCAATACCAGTAAACGGGCTGCGTCAATTTCCACCCTGCTCTCGGCAATGAAGCCCTGGATGAATTGCTTTTCACCGAGCATGACGCCTTCTTCCATTTCGCGGGATGCTGCACGCTTGCACATTAAGTCAAAGGCTTTCTCGGCCATCCCAATCCACCGCATGCAGTGATGTATACGACCTGGACCCAATCGTTCTTGCGCGAGGAGAAAGCCTGATCCCTCTTCTGAAATGAGGTTCGTGACCGGTACCTCGCAATTCTCAAAACGCAATTCCGAATGACTTGCCCATCCTGCGCCTGCTTCGCCGAAGACGGGTATCTTACGCATTTGGCGAAACCCTGGGGTGTTGGTGGGCACGATGATCATACTTGCCCGCTGGTGTTTTGGTGCATCCGCATTGGTTACAGCCATGACAATGGCAAAGGCGGCACCATCAGCGCTGGAGGCAAACCACTTGTGGCCATTGATGACATACTTATCTCCTTTTCTCACAGCCGTTGTCGCCAGCCGAGTAGGGTTGGAGCCAGCATATTCTGGCTCCGTCATTGCGAAGCAGCTTCTTATTTTTCCTTGCGAAAGTGGATGAAGGTATTCTGTTTTTTGCGCTGTCGATCCAAACTTGCTCAGCAGCTCCGTGTTTCCAATGTCGGGAGCCTGGCAATTGAAAGTATAATGCCCATAAAATGGTGTTTGAGCAAGGGCCTCACTGATCTGTCCAAACTCGCACAGGGTTAGCCCATGGCCTCCTTCATTCTTCGGAAGGTGAAGTCCCCAGAGACCGGCAGCTTTTACTTTCTCACGCTTGGCATCCAACAAGGCATACGTCTCTGTTACACTTCTTGTGTGATGACCAATCTCAAGAGGCAGAAGTTCATTTTGAATAAATATTTTCACTTTCGGGAGTAGTTCCCTTAAGTGGTCGGTAGCAAATATTTTTTCCATATAGTTTTAGTAGCAAAGACTGAGACTGGAGATCAAATGGTGGTTCCACCATCCGCAAAAAACAAAGTACCCGTACAATAACTTGACGCGTCTGAAGAGAGGAAGAGTGCTATGGCAGCAATTTCATCAACGGTACCCATTCGACCCATTGGCACCATTTTCATAAATCTCTTAAGAATATTTTCATCCTGCCACAAGGCCTGAGAGAATTTCGTCTTTATCAACCCCGGGCAAATCGCATTGACGCGAATGTTATCCGGGCCCCATTCTTTCGCCATCACCTTGGTAAGCATATTGAGTGCCGCCTTGGAAACCGAATATATTCCAAGCCCGGGATCGGGTGTATCTCCCGCAATGGAACTGATGTTAATGACAGATCCGCCGCCTCGCTCTTTCATATGGGGATAGGCCAGTTTAGAAAGTTCAAAGGGAGCCTTTACATTGACGTCCATAATTTTATCATACGCCCACTCTTCAGTTTGCACCACTGGCCCGAACACCGGATTTGAGGCAGCATTGTTAATGACAATATCTATTCCGCCATATTTTTCAACCGTTTTGTCGACCAGCGATTTTAGGGCCGACGCTTCACTTGTATTGCCTGCAACAGTCAGGCATTCCCGCCCAGCGGATATTATTTTCTTGGCCACTCTATCAAGGTCTTCCTGCTTTCTTGAATTGATGACCACATTTGCACCGTGCGCTGCCAGGACTAAGGCTATTGCTTCACCGATTCCTTTACTGGCGCCGGTGATCAGGGCCACTTTATTGTTAAGTTCAAGATTCATTTCGTTGGATATTAATTAAAGTTCTTTCAGTCCGGCTTTCTTGAGCTGCTTATTCAGTTCCGGTTTTCCTGACATGATTTCACTAAATTGTCCTAGCACTTTGGCAACGCCTTCCCGCGCCTGCGTAGTGGGCGTCATCTCCGTCTCTTGAAAAATGTTAAGCAGCGAACCGGCCGTGTCGCCAAGTCTTTGCAGACTGGGAGTGACTGAATCTCTCGGCGCGCTTTCCATTGCAGCAAGTTTCTTATCCAATTCCAAAAGCTGCGGACTCTTTACTTTTACCATTCGTGTCTTGATTTGCTCCCGGGCATCTTTGACCTGCTTCAGCATGGCAAGAATCTGTTGCCGAAGCTGGTAGCAGGTGAAGGAGAGATCACGTTGTTGCGTCAAGTCTTCAGTCGAAGCTTTCACCCTTGGATCCAATTTTACCATAAGCGGTTGGGTATAGCTGGCGCCGTTCACCGTTAGTTTCACGGTATAATTGCCAGGCATTACCCATGGTGACGTAAAGTCGGGTGCTGTTTGTCCGTAAATCGCTGAAATCGGGTAAGCCGGTGGGAGGTCCAATTCCGGATAATGCATGTCCCACAAAAAACGATGTGAACCGGCCTCGGAGGAAAGAATTTGCTGTGGACGAATCCAGTATAAAGGAATGTTGACAGCCCCCACCACATAAGGTTTGTCATCGCTAGTAAACTTGCGTACCACACTCTGTTTGCTGTCCAGTATTTCAAGGGTCACCACTCCTGTGGCTCTTGCTTTCAGGTAATAATTGATGATCGCGCCGTCTGGTGGATTTTGTCCAGCAGGCTCTTCCGGTGGCAGTGGGGTGTCGGACCACATGCTCCATCGCACACGGATTGAAGTTTGAGGCATGTACAGACTAACATTTCCAGTTGATGATGCGGCAGTGATCTGACGCAATGGGGTAATGTCATCCAAAATCCAAAATGAACGACCATGAGTACCAATGACAAGGTCATCATCCTTGATCAGCAGGTCGCGGATTGACGTGGCCGGCATGTTCAGGCGAAGGGATTGCCAGTTGTCGCCGTCGTCAAATGAAACGTACACAGCGTTTTCTGCACCGGCAAATAATAGTCCTTGACGCAGCGGATCCTCCTTGACAGCATTGATGGGTTGATTAGGCAATCCCTTCACTATTTCCTGCCAGGTCTTGCCTCCATCACGTGTGCGGAAAATGTGTGGTCGCATATCGTCGAGACGGATGCTATTCACAGCGGCGTACGCAGTGTTAACATCAAAATGGCTGGCATCCATAACCGACACCTTGCTCCAGGATATAATGGCTGGAGGGGTAACATTTCTCCAGTTTTTTCCCCCGTCATTGGTGACTTGTATCAAACCGTCATCTGTTCCTGCCCACAACGTGTTGATGTCTTTGTAAGAAGGAGCAATCGTATATACCACGCCTCGTCGTGGCATTGTTTTCATTTCAGCAGAGGTGTATACGCCGACACTGCCAGGAACATCCCATGACTCTCGGGTAAGATCAGGACTGATGACCTCCCAGGAGTTGCCTCCGTTCTGTGTTTTGAAGATGACATTCCCTGAGAAGTACAAGGTTTTTGGATCAATGGGAGAGAAGAGTACCGGAGCCGTCCTGATGAACCGGTATTTGCCGCTGCGTACCGCCTCAGGGGCAATGTTTTGTATTTGTCCTGTCCGCTTGTTGTAGCGGGTGATTTTTCCACCATAGATCAAATTGGGATCCAGTGGGTCTACAGCGACGTAACCATATTCTTCCACGCCAGCCGGATGCCAGTCATGAAATGTAATTTGACCGTCATTGCTGCGGCTTGCGACGCCAACCGACCCGCTTTCCTGCTGGCCACCATATACATTATATGGAAACTCGTTGTCCGTGCTGACATGGTAGAACTGAGCAGTTGGCTGATTGTACCAGGAGCTCCATGTTTCGCCACCATTAACGGTAATTGTGGCACCTTGGTCAAGGCCGAGCAGGATAATATTTGGATTGATGGGATTGATCCAAATGCGGTGATAGTCATCACCACCAGGAGCACCTTTTATTCCTGTCCAGTTCTTTCCACCGTCCATTGATTTCCATGTAACCACGTTTGCGCTGAAGACAATGTCAGGATTTTTTGGATGAACTTTCACTTCCGCGAAGTCACTGCCCCGGCTCCAAATCCTTGCGTCACTGGTAGTCAGGTACCAGGAAGCACCTGCATCATCGCTGCGATAAATTCCACCTAACTGTTGAGAGTCAACCGTTGCATATAACCGGTTGTGATCACTGGGTGCGATGCAGAATCCAATGCGGCCTAGTCCTTGCTCGAAGGTAGGAAGTCCTTTCGTCAACTTTAGCCAAGAGGTTCCGCCGTCCGTTGATTTATAGAGTCCGCTAGCTGGACCTTGCCAGGCGCCGTTTTCCCATGGACCTTGCCGGGCCGCCCAGATGTCGGCGTAAAGAATATTTGAATTCCAGGGATCGAGTGTGACTTGAGCGGCACCAGAATTTTCATCGATATAAAATATGCGTTCCCAACTTTTTCCGCCATTGATTGTTCTGAAGATTCCTCGTTCCGTATTGGGGCCATAAGGATGCCCCAACACCGCCGCGAATACGCGATTTTCATTTTGTGGATCGATAGCCAGTCCTCCGATTTGCTGACCATCACGAAGGCCGGTGTTTACCCATGTTTTTCCACCATCGGCAGATTTATAGATGCCGTCGCCGATGGAAAGATCAGGACGTTGAATGCCTTCACCGCTCGCCACATAAAGTACGTCCGGGTTAGAGGGGGCAACCACCACATCCCCGACGGAACCGGTAGGTTGATCATCGAAGATCGGAACCCAGGTACGGCCATAATCTGTAGTCTTCCACACGCCACCATTGTTCACACCCATATAAAAGACATTGGGTTGTGACGGGACACCCACCGCGCCGACGGTTCGCCCAGCACGATGAGGGCCAATCATCCGCCATTTCATGGAATTAAACAAAGCTGGATCAAAAGATTGACCTTGTGCTTTGCTGATGAAACTGATAAGGATAAGTAAATGTATGAGCTTGTTTTTCATGTTCGTTTGATGGGTTGAAGAATCTAAAAATATCCAGAAGCAACAAGATATACTATACATTTTTTAGGAATGATTGTATCTTGTCACTGCTCCAAATCATTGAATCAATGAAACAAATCTATTCAAAGGCCTTTGTGTTGCTGGTTGCAGTCATGCTGCTTTCCTGTCAGAAAAAGGCTACAGAAACTATTCACTCTGGTGCCGCTTTCTCGCTGAATATGGAAGCGATCGCCGAGAAGCTCTTGGAGCGAAGTAGTCTTCAGCCTGGCGAACGTGTAGTCATGATCGGCCAGCCTGGAGAATTTGATTCTCTGGTTTCCCTGTTGGGACGAAAAATTGCCAGTCGAGGTGCTGTGTACTTAGGCACGCTTTCGGTTGACACTGTAACATGGCCTCAAGCCTGGAAGACTGATTTT
>JAYWDR010000534.1:0-8814 GCA_043779735.1 Cyclobacteriaceae bacterium
ATCTTCGACCGTTCCAGAATCGCTTTTGCTTTTAGGTCTTCATTAGTGATCTGAGGTATCAATAGCTCAAATTGGACAGAGTCTTCCAAGGGCACACGATATCGAAGAAATTGATATTTTTCCTTTTCGGAAAAATCTTTGAACCAACTCACTGGCGCTGCCAATACGCGCTTCATACTTTCTGCCATCCAATGTATGGTGGAGTCTTTGCGTCGACTCAGGGTGTCCCAGGCAATAATCGCTTCGTTGATTCTTCCCGTTTCAGCCAGCGCTAATGCATTGGTGAGGGCTGCATTCGTTGAGGGCTGATTGATTGCATATTGAAGGTAGGATAGAGCTACCTCCGACTTGCCCTGGGCTAGAGACCACAAGGCTAACGTAGCGTTGTGCCTTCCCTGATTGGTTCCGCTAAAAATCATATTCTGTAACAGTTGGAAAGCGCGATTTACCTGGCCGGAGGCATAGCACGCCTTGGACGCAGGCACTAATACCAACTCCCGAAATGGTTCATTTTCTTTCTTGAGTGCCATGTTGATGCACTGTGATAATAAAGTGCTATCCGTTCTGGAAAGATGATTGGTAATGTAGTTGCCAATTTGCGTGGCAGAAACCACACTGAATACAGAATCCTTTGGCAGTTCAAGGGAGGCCTCAATCAACTTCCCTCTGCGGTTGGCAAAGGCCAACGCATTCCCTTTTACACGGGGCTGATCCGACTGAATTAGCTGATACACAGAATCCGGATTGACAGGCAAATTGGTTACTGCCATCCATCCCAAAAGGTTCATTTCAGCCGTAGTCCTGGTTTGAGCATTGGCACGTGCCTGTGAAAAATAGAAGTAGGCGGAGTCGATGACGCCAAGCCGGGCATAGGTCAGGCCCAGGTTATTTCTGATCACCCCACTCTTCGGCAATTGATGTCTTGCCGACTGTAGTCTAAAAATTTCTTCCAGGGTATTGCCTGATTGGTGGAAAGCATTAGCCTCGTTCAGCAAGGTGAATTCTGTTGGCTTAAACCCGTTGGCCGCTTTCAGGTATTCTTTTTCCTTCATGCTATGGCCGCGCTGCGCCTCCAATTTTGCGAGGGCAGTTGCAGCATGCTGATTGTAGGGAGCGTACAGAAAGGCCCGCTTGTGATACCCCAACGACAGCGTGGAATTGTTTTCATTGGAAAATAGATCGCCTAACGATGTATAATAGGCAGAAGTAAAATGATTGCCTGGTACCATCCAACTATTGTAAAAAACAAAGGCAAGCGTGAAGATCAACCCCGCCAGCCGGAATGAAAAATAGGGCATGACCGTTGGCTTATAAAGAACTTTATACACAGGAAAATTCCTGGCAAGCATTCCCAGAAAATTGGAAGCCAGATAGGTGACAAATATCATCCCGTAACCGATGTGAGCATACAAGATAAGGTCGTTCAACGAAAGGATCGCCACATCATTGGCGGTAGCGAAGAAATACCCCAACGTCCCAAAAGTAATCGTCCCCATTCCCAATATGAAAAAGACAGCGAACGGATCGGACGAGACAATATTCTCATATTGGGGTTGGCGTTGGCGTATACCCCAGACGGCGAGGATGGAAGATGTTGCCAACAATACAATCGGATAAATAGTAAAGTCCCAGTCGATCCAACCAATCCTGGCCCAATACGCCATCCAGAGATTGATCAAATAAAATCCGCTGATAAGCAAATAGTGTCTTAAGCTTTTTGAGTTCCGTGTGCCTTTGCCTACCAACATAACAAAAGAGGCCATGATTTCATGCGCCACCATAATGACGAAGATCAGACACAATACAATCGAGGCAGGCAAGGTGTTTGTAGCAAAGTAGCGGA
Source organism: Cyclobacteriaceae bacterium (assembly GCA_043779735.1). Lineage (GTDB taxonomy): Bacteria > Bacteroidota > Bacteroidia > Cytophagales > Cyclobacteriaceae > ELB16-189. The sequence goes on from JAYWDR010000534.1 coordinate 1,844, forward strand.
GTGGCTGAGGAACTTCGGAGAATTTTACAAAGACCAAGCCAACCACTATAAATGCCAGCAGGAACGACACTAATCGCCGTAAGAAGGAAGCGGCTTTGTTGCCGAATTGATAGTAAAGACCAATGCCCAGCACAATTACAATTAGGATGATGGCGGGTATTTTATTTTGAAGACCCCCGACCAGCAGGACCTCCAACTGAAAGGTTGGAATCATGAAAACTGCTGCGCCCGCTCCAATGAAAAACCAAAACCGCGGCAGCGTTGTAACGATCGTGAGCAGTAAGGAGATGGCAAGGGTAAAAAAGAGTAGGTACACGTCATTGGCCACAGGATTGGTCTGCAATGGATTGCTTATCCATCGCTCGAAGAGAACATAGTTTTCACTCAATACATTGAGCTCGAAGCCGCCAACGTCAAAGGTGTACACAGGAACCTCTTCTTCCCGAAGCTCCTGCAATTGTTGCCAGGTGAAAACCGGTGAAGGATTGCGGACAAACGAAAACAGGGCCAACGTCAGCGCAGCAATAAAGACCAGTCCAAAGATTGCAAGTAATCGTTTATAGACAGTAGGCCAGGATTTCCAGAATTGAATAGAAAGCATGTGACAGCAGGCCGGGGTTGTTAGGGTAAGACTTTAGGAACGCGGAAATAATTGGCATCTTTGTTCGGTGCGTTGCAGAGCGCCTTATTATGATCTAGAGGAGGCTTTAGTTCGTCTTCGCGCATCGCATTTATCTCATGGCTCATGGTTGTGAGCGGCTCCACGCCATCCGTGTTCACCTCCTTCAATTTTTCGACCCATGTCACGATGGCCGACATGTCTTTCATCATTTTCTCTGCATCCTTTTCACCAAACTCCAGGCGGGAGAGGTGGGCAATCTTATTCAACAAGGTGCGGTCTATGTTCATAAATACTTAATTCATCATCGATCACTTTGAATACCCGTTCCTTCAAAGAGTCTACACTTGTCAAGTCCAGTCCTTTGGTGTCAATAGGATCGTGAAAGATTACTTTCACTGTTCCTTGCCGTAGTAAGAACTCGTCGGAGGGCAAAATTATCCAATTGTTGGGAATGGTGACGGGTACGATGGGAATTTGTTTTTCGATGGCCAGACGAAATGCGCCATCTTTGAAGCGAGCCATTTTAGGAGGATGCTGGGTGTAAATTCCTCCCTCTGGGTAGAAGACAAGGCTTTTGCCCTCATCAAGAGCCAGCCGTGATTTTATTATCGAATCGTATTTGCTCTTGAGCCTGGCGCGGTCAACTGTAATGTGAAGCTTTCGGTACATGAAGCCAAACAGCGGAATATTCTCCATAGCATTCTTGCCTACGAAAATGGTGTTTACGGGATTAAGTCCCAGGGTGGGGATATCAAAGTACGAGAAATGATTTGAGCAGAATATGTATTGTTGCTTTTGATCCAGTGGAGTTCGGCATTCCACCCGGTAAGGCAGGAAGCAAAAAATACAGAGAAGTTTGGCCCATAAGCGGTTGACGATGCCGACCCATTTATACTTTTTAGGAAAGATGATAGGTACCAGTAATGGAATAAAGGAAATCACGAAAAGTATCGTGAAGACCATCAAGCCGTAGGCAGTGTGGATTCTTCTCAATGATTTCATGAAGTGAAAACCAATATTTGCAACGGCTTATGTAAAAAGATAGGCACTTACTTCACGTCTAAAATCGACTTGGGCAGTAAGATGATTTCAGTCTGTCTTCCATCGATGTAGCGAAAACCTTTCTCATCAAAATATCCATCTTCTTCTAATTGAATCTTAACATCTTTATTCCATTCAGGAATGTTCACAGAACAATTTAGCTCGATCGAATAAGCAGTTTTGAAATGCATTGGATAATCGCCAGTGAACGGAACGCCGTTCTGCATATCCCATTGGCCGAGAGTAGTACCGGCGGCATGACCATGAAAACCAATGGGATGCGTGTAGATAGAGGGAGTGATGCCCTCAGCGATGGCCTGCTTGCGGGATTCAGCCAGAACCTGATTGCCGGTTTTTCCCTCTTTAAAGTAGCCGGTAAAAATATCCTGAAGACGATTTCCTTTAGCAAAGGCCTTCTGCAGGAAGGCGGGCGCTTCCGTCTCGCCTGACTTCAGTACATACGCGTGCTCCTGAGTATCAGTATTCAAGCGTAGATACGTGATGCCAAAGTCAACATGAAGAAGATCACCAGGCAAGATTACCAGTGGTTGTGAAAGCTTGGCAGTGAGTGCATCTGCTTCATTTCGTTGAACAGAGACAGAAGGATGAAACCATGTATCCAGTTTCAATTCTTTAATTTTCTCCCGGTACCACCACACCACATCTTCGGTTGTAGTCACGCCCGGCTGTATGACCCTGTCTGAAAAGCCCTCAGCAATAATGTGGTGTGCGATACGACAAATCTGCGGGTAGATTGCCATTTCTTTTTCCGTGCGGGTCTCCAGCCAGGACACTGCCAATTTTTCTGCCGATACTATATTGGCTTGAAGATTTTTCGGCAGCACACGGATAAGGTTGTCGTAGTCATTGGAAGTAAGACCGTCTGCATGCCCCCAGGAGGGTGCTTTGTTTACCCCAATTTTTTTTGGCTTGCGCTCAGAAATTATTTTTCCAAGTTGGGTCCATTGATCAGGATTCTTATCGGGTTCCCAGGCGCGTTTGAAAAGTTTACCCACGTCATACCGCGCAACGGCCAGGTACTCCATCTCCGTTCCATTATCATACACAACCAGCATAGTGGTTCGGCGGGCTGCCATCCAGGTAGCAGGTAGGAGTGTTTCAATGACCGGGTCTTCGTTGTATTCTCGGGAAATGACTACCCACATGTCAAACCCTTCCCGCCGCATGAGGCCTGGCAGCAGATTGCGAAGGCGGTCTTCCAACAACTCGTCGATGATTTTGGATTGCTCACGCTGTGATAGCACGACTGGATATTGTGCGTTGGAGCAATGAAGTGTGAGCAGGAGGAGGAATAAGAAGAAGAATTTCATGGGAGTATTAAATAAAGAATTACGAATTACGAATTACGAATTACGAATAAGAATCAAGAATATGAATAAGAATAACGAATTTTTCAGCCTCATTTATTTAAGTCTTAATATGCAACGCTCATTTTTCAATATTTCAGCGGCCCTCTCCACTTCAATATTCGAATGAACATCGTCCATTTGTTCCTGCATAGCCGCTTTAATTTCCCGCACCCGCAGGGCTTCGATAAAGCGCTTGGCATCTTCTTTGGTCTCGAGAATTAACAAGGGAACCACGGCAGGCTTTTCATCGTCGCCTTTCGCCACCATAGTAAAGAAGGATGAGTTGGTGTGTTTGACCACGTTGGTTTTCACATTGAGCGCCTCTACCCGTATTCCCACCACCAGCGAGGTTCGCCCCACATAGTTCACAGAAGCGTGCATGGATACTAATTCACCGACTTCTACCGGTTGCAGGAATTCAACCTTGTCTACAGATACCGTCACGCAATACGCTCCGGCATGTTTGCTGGCGCACGCATAGGCAACTTTATCCATCATGGAGAGTAAAATGCCACCATGAATCTTGCCGCCGAAGTTGGCGTACGAGGGTACCATCAGCTCTGTAATGGTCGTTTGTGAAAGGCGCACAGGCCTTGCGGGCTCGGGAGTTTGCACTTGGTTTTGGTTTAGCTTGAAAAGATAACAATCGCACGCTGAATTATGAACTCCGTTGCCTTCGATCTGGGGTTATATGCCAAAATAGTATAATACCTGAATTCTTGTGATACGCTTATCACAGTTGATGCTTCAATAGCTTCCTTGAGAGATGATTAAACCTCCAAAACATGGCCGTTGCGGTGAGTGTGAGGCCAATCAACAATCCGGTCCAAATGCCCACAGGCCCGAGGCTTGTATGAAACCCTAACCAATAGCCCAATGGTAGTCCGATCACCCAATACGAAATAAAAATAAGAACAGAAGGTATTTTTACATCCTGTAATCCGCGAAGGGCACCAATGCATACCACTTGCATGCCGTCTGACAATTGAAACAATCCTGCGATGACTACAAGTGGTCCTGCAATGGTGATTACTTCTAGGTCGTCAATATAGAGATGGGGCAGAAAACTTTTCCCTGTGATAAACAGGATCGCCCATACGCCCATCAATGTCAAGGCCATCCCCAACATCACGAAAGCCACTTTTCGCAACGCCTTGATATCCCCTTTACCCAATTCATTGCTGACACGAATGGTGGCCGCAGCGGCAAGTCCGGACGTAGTCATGTAGCTTATGGTGGCCATGTTGATGGCAATCTGATGGGCAGCAAGCGCCTTGGTGCCCAGCCATCCCATCATCACCAGTGAGAAGTCAAAGGCAGCTACTTCAAAAATAAATTGCAGGCCTGCCGGCACACCGATGTGCAGCATTTTGTTGAAAAGTGTCTTGGAATACTTTCCCAGCGTAAATAGGGGACGATAGTTTCGAAATCGTGGAGCAAAGTAGATAAATGCCGCCAGCGATGTGCCCATTACGATACGGGAAATGAAAGTGGCCCAGCCTGCGCCATTCAATCCCATAGGCGCAAAACCCGCGTGTCCGTAAATCAGCAAATAATTCAATCCGATATTCAGCACATTGCATGACAGCACAATGACCATCGGTATCCACGTATTGGAAAGCCCTTCTGAGAACTGCCGGAAAGTTTGAAATACTAACACCGGGATGATGGAGAAGGTGATGATCTCCAAGTATGGGATGGCAAGCGTCACCACTTCGGCGGGCTGGTCTATGTGATACAACAATTGCTTTCCGAAAAATACAATAGCCACCAACACCAGGCTATTGATAACGTTGATCACCAATCCATGCCTGACCGTTTCGTTGACGCTAAGAATATTTTTTTCGCCATCAGCGGTAGCTACCAAGGGGGTGATGGCATAGGACACCCCAATTCCGAATAGTAGTAACACATTGAAGGCAACATTGGCAAGTCCGGCGGCGGCAAGCTCCGTGGCGCCAAGGTGCCCAACCATGACATTGTCAGCAACACCCATCATCACATGCCCGAGTTGACTGAGCATGACGGGAAAGGCGAGGAGGAGGCTCTGGGAGATGTCGGACCGATAGGGGGAAAGAAGCTTCAAGGGGACGATGCTTGATGTTGATGCTCGATACTGGATACTGGATTCTGGATTCCAACTTCGAAATTCGACATTCTCTGTTTGATATTCGTTATTATTTGCCTTAGTGAATATTGAATAGCGAATCTTGAATATCGAATCTTGAAGTGATTAGTTAATAGCTAAGGGCGCGATGCTGAATGCAAGAACATTGCCGGCATTATGCTACAGGAATCCAGGATCAAATTTTCAGCATCCTCGCCGTCCTCAATATTCCCATCACACTCAGGCTGTCGGTAATTTCTCCCGTCTCAACCATTTTCAGCGCTTCTGCGAAAGGAAGTTTCCAGACCTTCATATCCGCTTCTGAGTCTTCCAGTTCAATCGCGCCTTCTGTGAGACCTTCCGCAAGAAAAATAAATCCCTCTTCATCAGAAACCGAATTCGACAAGTGTACGCGCATCACTTGCTGCCATAGGCTTGCCGAAAGGCCGGTCTCTTCTTTCAATTCTCTTTTTGCCGACTCCAGGGGATCACCTGAGAGTGGGCCACCTCCTTCGGGAATTTCCCAGGACCATTCATTCAAGGCGAAGCGATGCTGGCCCACGAGCCACGTGTTCTTCTCATGGTCCAAGGGAATAATGCCAATGGCTTTGTTCTTGAAGTGAACCTTGCCATAGATCCCCTTCTTGCCGCCTGGGTTTATCACCTGGTATTCCGTCACGTTGATCCATTGGTTGTCATACTGCTCTTCGCCTGAGAGAGTTGTCCAACCGTTCTCATTTTGCGGGCTCAAGTTTCTTTTTTGTTTAGATTCTCATTTGGACAGCAAAAAACGAAATTAAACGTGGAACTTTGAGCCTGGAACCGTAAACTCGAACTAAATTTTGCTGAAGTGCTCAAATCCTCGTTTACGATAGATTTAGTGGAGGCTGGCTGCGATGAAGTGGGTAGGGGCTGTCTGGCAGGACCCGTGGTCGCGGCAGCGGTTATTCTGCCAAAGAACTATCAGCATGAATTGCTCAACGACTCCAAGCAGCTGTCGCATGAAGAAAGAATAATTCTCCGTGAAGATATTTTGCATGATGCGCTGGCCTGGGCGGTGGCTGAGGTAAGCCACTCGGAGATAGACGAGATCAACATCCTGAATGCCTCTTTCAAGGCGATGCACATTGCCTTGGACCAACTGGTCTTGCGACCGGAGTTTTTGCTTATTGATGGCAACCGGTTTAAGCCTTACCGTGACGTACCTTTTGAATGTATCATCAAAGGAGATGCGAATTATCTTTCCATTGCTGCCGCATCCATACTAGCTAAAACATATCGAGATGAGCTGATGCAAAATCTAGCCACCAAATTTCCGGGATATCACTGGGAGACGAACGTAGGGTATGCCACCCAGGCCCACAGAGCAGGGATTATGAAATTGGGTATCACACCCTATCATCGCACGACGTTTCATTTGCTTCCTTCTCAGCTCGAGCTGTTTGTTGACTCTCCTGCCTGAAAATGGATTAATTAGTCTTTGAACTTATGGCTCTATATTTTTTTAATAAAAGAACCGATTCATTTGACTATGAAGCGACACACATTTGTAAATGCTGTGGAACCACCTTTAAGGGACGCTTTTGCAATCGGTGTGGCGAAAAGGTGACCGAGCCCGACGAGCATTCAATATTGAATTTCCTGGAGAGCCTTCTAAATGCCTTCACCTCACTGGATGGAAAATTTATTAAGAGCATGAAACTGCTCGTCACCAGTCCGGGCCGGCTGTCTCGGAATATTGCGGAGGGTGTGAGGGTGCCTTACATGAAAATGGTCTCACTTTTCTTGGTGGCCAACTTCTTCTATTTTCTTATCCCTTCCTGGGATTCAT
>JAYWDR010000535.1:0-3046 GCA_043779735.1 Cyclobacteriaceae bacterium
CTCAAAGATTCAATCCAATTTGATGGCTCATTTATCACCACCAATTACTCTATCCGCGACCTCACTGACATTTATTTGAAACAGCAGCCTTGGGGAGACTTGGGTATTGACATATGTCTTGGCTTGCCGATGGACAAAAAAGCAACCGTCTGGGAATATATGTTTTTGCCTGACTATGTTGAATCCTCTTTCGATCACGTCTCAATCAATAAAAACGGAGAAGTCGTGCCCATTGTAGAGTACAAGAGACCGATTTACCTAACAAGACCCGCAAGTATTCCTGAAAGTTTGGTGCATCCGTGGACTGTTTTTGGCGGATGGTTAGTGCTGACCATTGCCTTAAGCGTCTATGATATGCAAAGAAAAAAAATATCAAAATGGTTTGATATTGTACTCTTTGGCGTCACCGGATTAATCGGAGTACTGCTTCTATTGTTGTGGACAGTCACTAATCATCAGGCTGCTGCCAATAATTTTAATCTTCTCTGGGCATTGCCTACTCATCTTTTTGTAATTGTCATCACCCGAAAAAAATCGGCCCCGTTCCTGCGAAAATATTACCTGGGGGTCACGGTTCTTTCTGTCTTGCTGCTAATAACCTGGGTATTTCTACCGCAGCACCTGAATATCTTCCTGTTACCCATGGTAGCCAGCTTTACTTGCAGGGCCTGGGTGATTTCAAGGTTGCTTTAGTATTAAAGCCACGGATTGCGCAGATTGAATACCCGCAGATTAGCGCAGAAATGGTTAACGCAAATCTGCGGAGAACAAATTTGTGATCCCGATGGTTGTCGGGGCTGCGAAAGATCTTTAGACCCTACATATGGATAGGTCTGTTCGCTGTAGCCGCCAGGCAAGCTTCTTTTACCGCCTCCATATACGTAGGGTGCGCATGAGACATTCTTGACACATCTTCGGCTGAAGCGCGGAACTCCATCGCCACCACTCCTGCGGCAATCATGTCCGCAGCACGGGCACCAATGATATGCACTCCCAAAATTTCGTCGGTGTTCTTATCGGCCAAAATTTTCACCAGACCATCGAGGTCCATGCTAGCTCGCGCACGGCCCAGCGCCTTGTACGGAAAACTTCCCGCTTTATAGGCTTTCCCATCGGCCTTCAACTGTTCTTCCGTGTAGCCCACGCTTGCCACTTCTGGCCATGTGTATACCACTCCCGGAATCAGTAAATAATTGATATGAGGTTTTTGCCCTGTGAGTTGTTCAGCCACCATCACGCCCTCTTCCTCCGCTTTGTGTGCCAGCATCGCGCCACGAACCACATCGCCAATAGCATAAATATTCGGCACCTTGGTCTGCAAGTGGTCGTTCACTGGCACCCGGCCTTTGTCCAGTTCTATCCCTACCTTTTCCAATCCAAGACCATCCGTATAAGGCCGTCTCCCGACACTGACCAGGCAATAGTCTCCCTTCAATTCAATCGGCGCGCCGCCATTCTTAGGTTCAGCTTTCAAAACAATTTCCTTGCCTTTATTTTCAACCGAAGTCACTTTGTGACCGAGGTAGAAATCCATTCCCAATTTCTTCGTGGCTTTCTGAAGCTCTTTGCCCATGGTTCCGTCCATGGTGGGAATCAAGCTGTCAAAGAACTCCACGACGGAAACTTTTGCCCCAATCCGGGCATACACTGATCCTAGCTCCATGCCGATCACTCCTCCTCCCACAATGATAAGATGGTTTGGCACCTCCTTCAATTCCAAGGCCTCGGTGCTGGAGATAATCCTTTTTTTGTCAAACGGGGCAAAAGGAAGAGGGGTAGGCTTCGATCCGGTGGCGATGATTACGTTGTCAGATGTAATGAGCGTCTCTTTTCCATTTTTCGCCGTGATCTTGATCGTGTTTTTGTCCACAAAAGAACCCACCCCGGTGTGTACATCAATCTTATTCTTCTTCATCAGGAATGCGATGCCCTCAACATTCGATTTCACTACATCACCTTTACGTTTGACCATCTGTGTCAGATTGACCTTTGGCTCGGGGATGTCAATGCCATGCTCCTTAAAAGTATGTGCTGCATTGTGAAAATGTTCGGATGAATCGAGCAATGCCTTTGAAGGAATACAACCCACATTGAGACAAGTGCCTCCCAGCGTATCATATTTTTCGATGATGGCCGTTTTGAGGCCGAGTTGTGAGCAACGGATGGCGGCCACATAGCCTCCAGGCCCGGAGCCAATGACGGTAACGTTGTATTGCATGAATGTTAGTCTTTTATCAATTCTCTTAGTTTAACAATTGATGGATGTGCGGAGGCATCATTTATGAATTCAATAAGTTTGCTTTAATTCACTTTCCTCTATCCAAGCTTTTATCCTGTAATCATCAATTTGAACTTCAACTGACAATGATGAATCAAAATCAAAGAAAAGTTGCTGCACTTGGTCAAATCGCACATATTCAGATAATTTTTCATTCTTGTTTAGTAATGCTATGGACTCAAGGATGTTGGATTTGCCGGAGTTAGGATCTCCTATAAATAAATTTACTCTCTTACAGTCTAATTGTAAGTTTTTAATCGACTTAAAGTTCTTTATGATGAGGTCCTTAGTCATTTTTGCATACTCAAACGCCCAATATCATTCTTCCTGGATCCTCCAACATTTCCTTCACCCTGACCAGGAAGCTAACGGACTCACGGCCATCGACGACCCGGTGATCGTAGGAGAGGGCCAAATACATAATCGGCCTTACCACCACTTCACCATTTTTCACCACCGGGCGCTCGACAATATTGTGCATGCCCAGGATAGCAGATTGCGGTGGGTTGATAATTGGCGTTGACAGCATGGATCCAAAAACACCACCGTTCGTAATCGAGAAGGTACCCCCTGTCATTTCTTCCATTGACAGTTTGCCGTCACGACCGCGGGTGGCCAGGCGCACTACCTCGCTTTCAATCTGTGAGAAGGTCAATGATTCCGCGTTGCGGATCACAGGCACGACCAAACCACGTGGAGTAGAAACGGCGATGGAAACATCACAGTAATCGTGAAAAATCAATTCATCCTTATCGATCGATGCATTTA
>JAYWDR010000536.1:0-3045 GCA_043779735.1 Cyclobacteriaceae bacterium
TTACTGTCGTGCCAGGTGTTCCAAATGTTGGAGAGAATGAAGTGATGGTGGGAGGAGATGCGAAGTTAGGGGGTGTATATTGCCAGATATCATTATTGGCAACATTGTTATCATAGCCAGTTCCGAAATAACCTTTGGCACCAATACTAAAGGCAACAGCAATGTTCCATCATAAATAAGTGAGCCATAAGGATAGCTTCCGTTTGCCATGCCGGTGAAGTCCAACAGCTTAGCATACCCGGTTCCATTGGGCATTATTTTAAAGATTGTTCCCAAACCGTTCGCGCCGCCTTCGAATGTCATTCCATACAGAAATGTTCCATCAGAAATAAGTGAGCCATATGGAGTACGTCCATTTGCACCATTAAAGTTCAGCAACGTGATATACCCGGTTCCATCCTTCTTTATTTTGAAGATGGTTCCCAGATCGTTTGTGCCGCCATTGCTTGTCATTCCATACAGAAATGTTCCGTCAGAAATGAGAGAGCCAAAAGGATAATTTCCGTTTGCGGCACCATTAAAGTTCAATAAATTGACAAACCCGGTTCCATCGGGCTTTATTTTAAAGATCGTTCCCAGATTGCTTGTGCCTCCAAGGTATGTCGTTCCGTATAGAAATGTACCGTCAGAAATAAGAGGACCTCTAGGAGCATTTCCGTTCGAGACGCCTGCAAAGTCCAGCACGGAGGTGTATTGTGCAAAAGACTTTACCGACACAAGTTGAAAGAGTAACACTAAAATGCAAAGTTTGAAGAGTAGCCGCGGCCTGGCCCAGTCCAACAAAGATCTTGGCACAGAGGGGATGGAAAATCCAGGAGTTGATTTCGCCTTTACAAAATGTTTTCTGATATTCATTTTATCAATGTTTATCGTGCCATTACCATCCTTGTACGTTAGAGTGAGTGGTCATAATTTTCTATCTTTGTTTATTGAGGTAATAAATTGATTGATATGGAACGGATTGTGATTGAAGTAAACAAGGCCACCGCCAAAAAATGGCGCACCAGCAGTCAGCAACAAAAAAGAAAGCTTGCTGCGGTTTTGCAAAAAGCTTTGGAGACCGCCAAAACTGCAGTAGTGAATGAGCCCCAGATAGGATATGCTCGGCCTTCGGAAGAGGTGGCTAAAGCGCATTACCAACGAGTGCAAAAAGAACTTCCCGAGTACCGTAGGTTTATGAATGAACTTAGCAAGAAAGCTGCCGAGCGAGGCCTTACCGAAGAAGTATTGAACCAGCTGCTCCGAAAGGATGATTAAGTTCTTTATATTGGATACAAATGTTTTGATAAGTGCTGCGATTCGAAAAGATTCCATTTCTCGTAAAGCATATGATAAGGCATTGCTAGAGGGCTTGGTCATTCGCAGCGAGGCGACCTTTGTTGAATTTGCTACTCGATTGGTGAAGCCAAAATTTGATAAATATCTTCTTCCAGAGGAAAAAGCATTAGCCATTTCACGCTTTAAATCAGATAGTGTATTGATCAAAATTGAAGCTTCAATAAAGGCTTGTCGCGATCCGGATGATGATAAGTTTTTATCAGTTGCTGTGGCGGTCGGTGCAAATTGTATTATTACAGGTGATGGTAAATTGCAAGAACTCCATCCCTTTCGCGGCATCCCTATTATGTCGCCTGCTGAGTTTTTGAAGAAGTTTTGAAGAGTGCCTGGTGTTCCCATCTTATTAATTCCTTTCATTTATGAACTTAGTGTCAGCTTCTCTACTCTGTGTAAGAATGCGAACGATCCATTTGCTTCCTCTTCCCTGAAGAGTGGACGTCTAAATCAGTCCTCGCAAAACCTAACCCATATTGTGAATTCTAAATGAAGCTGTCCATTATTTAAAAATTCGAAGACGATCTCTCATGAAAAGTAAAGATAGACGTGCGTATGCTCAGCATGACTTCATTGGTGACAAACTGCGCACCCACCGATTTGTTGGTGGGGATTTCAAGGGCATAGGCAAGCCTGTACATTTCCAGAAAATTCACCTGTGCCATGATGCCATAGGCGTTGAAGTTGCGGGTGTAGAGTCCGACGGAATAGTTGCGGTCTATAATGACGTTGACATTTATATCTGTCGACAGGGGCGCACCGCTGGCAGCCTTTAACAAGACGGCAGGTTTCAGCACCACGCGCTCAGAGAGGAAAAAGAGATACGAGCCCAGGAAGTAGAACTGCTGCTGGTAGATATTTATTTTTTGTCCCCCGAGGTCAAAAGATCCGTTGAGCAGGCGCGGGATGGAAAGACCAAACATAAACCGATCTCCCCTCACGATGACGCCCGCTCCGATGTTGGGTTTCATCTGGTTGATGGGAGCAAAGAGTGGGTCTGTTGGATCTTGCAGCGTCAGCCGTGAAGGATCCACCTTATAATTGATGAAGCCTGCCTGCATGCCGAAGGAGAGGGTGGTTCCCTTACTGATGGGAAGTTTGTAGGCAAAGGATCCGGACACCTGCGTGTTCGTGTTTTCACCGATCTTGTCGCTTACGATCAGAAGTCCTACGCCGACTTTGTTTTGACGCATGGACATGTGGCCGCCAAAGTTGAGGGTGGAAGGACTTCCTTCAAATCCTGCCCATTGGTTGCGGTAGGTGGTGAAGGCCGTGAAATTATTATTAATGCCGGCATACGCCGGGTTGATGACCAGGGGATTGTTGATGTACAGGCCATAGATAGGATCTTGCTGTGCGAAGGCATTTGGAGCAACGAGAGCGAGACTGCAAAGCGTCAGTGCCCGGATGACTGTGTTGAGTGTTGAGGAGTCTTTCATATTTTAAAGTTTTTACGATCTGTTGATCAAATGCAGAATATCGAATGTCGAATAAGGAATGTCGAATATTGAAGTGTAGCCCTTAGCCCGTGTTGGTGTTCTTCACCAACACGATGGTAACGTGTGTTTGTTGGTGAAGAACACCAACAAAGGCAAGCTGAGATATTTTGTTTTCCACTCATCTTTTCAGCGACAGATATCCTGTCTTTGTTTTTTTCCCAGAACTAAATTCAATTTTATAGAAATAGGTGCCGGTAGTTACTTCGCTTCCGTT
>JAYWDR010000537.1:0-3043 GCA_043779735.1 Cyclobacteriaceae bacterium
TATTTTTCGCCGGTAGTACATCACTTCAAAGGTACTATTATTTTAAACCGGGTTTCCTGCTCCCAGGATTTCAAAGGCCAATGAAATCAGGATAAAATCTCTATCGAATTGTCATTCATGGCTGTCCAGCCAACCACCGTAGCTTAAGCGAAGGTGGTTAAGAAGGTAGTCGTTGGCTCCTTCGCCTGCCGAAGGCAGGCAGGCTTGTCAAGGGCAAGGCACGTGGCGATCTTCGTTTTGATTTTAGAGGAATCGACACCCTTGACAAACCTTCTGCCAACTTGCTGTTTGCGGCTTGTCGGTCAAGAATTAGAAGTGCCCTGGCTAGCTCAATTCGCGCTACTGAAACGGGTTCATGAAGGTGTATTATTCACTATGTAATTTATCAAATCGTCGGTGACTTTAGCGGCATTTTGCTTTGCGGTTTCTTTGAGCTGATCGTTCTTATTTTCACCAAAGTCCATTATTCCCTTAATGACCAAAGTCTCTACATCCGGATACATATGATTAATTATCGCTATAACATAAGTGTCGGGCCTCGCCCGACGTAGCCCGCTGAACAATATTTGCTTCGAAGAAGACCCTTGTAAAGCGAAGCCCGCCTTCGCTCCGAGACGGAGCTTCGGCGGGCGCAGTCGTCCTGCCTGTACAATTCTCGAACTTATTTGGAGGATGTTGTACGAAGCAGTGTCGGGCCTTGCCCGACGGAGCCCGCCTAACAATATTTGCTTCGAAGAAAGCCCTTGTAAAGCGAAGCCCGCCTTCGCTCCGAGACGGAGCTTCGGCGGGCGAAGTCGGGGCGGCAGGATTCGAACCTACGACTTCCACGTCCCGAACGTGGCGCGCTACCGGGCTGCGCTACGCCCCGAAGTAGTGGATACACCCTACTACTTGTGAGTGGCAAAAATAACAAATCAGCATATCTTCTATATTTATCCATTGAAAAATAAAACGATCATCACGGCGACCGTCTGGACCCTCTCCCTCGTCAGTCTTTTCACCGACATGGCCAGCGAGATGTTGTACCCCGTAATGCCGGTATTTTTGAAGAGTATAGGATTCTCCGTTTTGCTCATCGGCATCCTCGAAGGAGTGGCTGAAGCGACCGCCGCCCTAAGCAAAGGATATTTCGGCAAGCTCTCCGATGTGAGTGGCAAGCGCGTGCCTTTTGTACGGCTGGGCTATGCCATGAGCGCTCTTTCAAAACCACTCATGGCCGTATCGATTTACCCGATCTGGATTTTTCTTGCACGCACGGTCGACCGGCTCGGAAAAGGAGTTCGCACTGGCGCCCGGGATGCCATCCTTTCTTCCGAGGCTACACCGCAAACAAAAGCCACCGTCTTTGGCCTTCACCGTGCATTGGACACCACCGGTGCCTTTTTGGGACCATCACTTGCCTTGCTGTTTCTCTATTTTTACCCTTTAGAATATCGCACACTTTTTCTCGTGGCCATCATTCCTGGAGCTGTTGCCATTTTCCTGACCTTTCTGTTGAAAGAATCGCCAGAAATAAAAGCGGAAGTCAAATCAACTTCTTTTTTTTCCTTTGTTGCCTATTGGAAAGAGAGCCCTGCTTCTTACCGGAAATTGACCACAGGCCTCCTGCTCTTTGCATTAATAAACAGCTCTGACATTTTTCTTTTGCTCAAAGCCAAGGAAGCGGGTTTGTCGGATCTCCAAATAATTGGCGTTTATATTTTCTATAACCTGATCTATGCCATGGCCGCCTACCCCGCCGGACGATTGGCAGATGTATGGGGGCTGAAGAAAACGCTGGTATTGGGGCTGTTCCTCTTCACCATGGTGTACACCGGCATGAGTTTCATTGGAAATTACTGGTGGTTCGGTTTTCTCTTCTTACTCTACGGCCTGTATGGTGCCTGTTCGGAAAGCATCGCCAAGGCCTGGATCACTAACATCAGCGCTCAGAAAGATACTGGTACTGCCATCGGCACATTTACGGCATTCCAAAGTATTAGCACGCTGTTCTCCAGCGTCTCCGCAGGAATAATCTGGTACGCCTTCGGAGGACAAATCCTATTTTTGGTGACTGGCGCTCTCTCGCTGCTGATTTGCCTTTATTTTATTCTTTTGAAAGCCTGAACGCACCAGTCAAATCTTACTAAATTTCCTTTGTAACCTTTGGTGCCGCTTCCGGTAACTAACATGAATTTTGACTAAAACCGAGGACTTGATAACAGACGAGCAGATCATGGGGGCTGTGAAAAACGGTGATCTTCAGCAGGCCTCTGTCCTGTTTGAGAGGTATCACAAACGGATTCTCAATTTTCTTGCCCGGATGGTAATGAACAGGGCCATCGCCGAAGATCTGACACAAAATGTTTTCCTGCGGATGATCCGGTACCGGAATAGCTATCAGGAAGGCAACAGGTTTCAGTCATGGATATACCAGGTGGCAAGGAACGTATTTTCCGACCATTATCAGGCGAACAAAAACAAGAAGGCTGATTTTGTGGACGTAGAAAAAATGATCGATACAATAATGGAACCGGAAGAAGGAAATGATCAAAATGAACGCGAAGAAACCCTGCGGCGTTCCATGGCACTTCTCAGCGAAGAACAGCGCGAGCTTCTGGTACTGACGCGGTTTCAGCAAATGAAATACGAAGAGGTGGCGGCCATTTTGGATACCACGGTAGCAAACATCAAGGTGAAAGTCCATCGTGCCATCGCCAGACTGAGAGAACATTATTTTGAATTAGAAAAGATTTAATGACGAATTCCCCTAAGGGTGAAGCCATGAACACAGATAAAATAGAAAGTCTACTAATTGACTACATCGACGGCAGACTGAACGACTCTGACCGGTCCGTCATCAAGCAAGAGCTTGCCCGTGATCCTTCTGTGCGCCAGTTGTATGAGCAGCTGAGAGAGGTGATGGCCGCCGTGGACAACACGAAAGAGATTGAACCAGGGTCCGCCCTTCGCAAGACCTTCAACAAACACCTTCAGGAAGAAATCTCAAAAGAGAAACCCACCAAAACCAGGTTCTTCCAGCCGATGATGTATCGAATTGCCG
>JAYWDR010000538.1:0-3022 GCA_043779735.1 Cyclobacteriaceae bacterium
ATAAAATCCTGTATATCAGCCATTTGTTTGGCCTGATCATCAAATTGCTTTTGCTGCTGTTCGCGTCGCTCCTTACGCAATTGGAGGTAGTGGGTGTACTTGGCTTTGTAATCATAAATGCGACCCATGGTGACCTCAATGGTGCGATTGGTGATATTATCCACAAAGGTCTTGTCGTGAGAAATTACGATTACTGCCTTTGCGTTGTTGATGAGAAAATCTTCCAGCCACTGGATCGAGTCAATGTCCATGTGGTTGGTGGGCTCGTCAAGTAGGACCAGATCAGGCTTTTGCAGCAGGATCTTGGCCAGCTCTATTCTCATGCGCCATCCTCCGCTAAACTCGTTCGTTGGTCGTGTGAAGTCAGCACGTAAAAATCCCAGGCCCAGGAGCGTTTTTTCAACTTCCGCATCAAAGTTAATTTCCTCCATGGAGTAGTATTTCTCACTCAACTCAGATACCTGCTCAATAATTTTAGAATATTCATCCGACTCATAATCCGTGCGCGTCTCCAGTTGCCTGTTTAGTTTGTCCATTTGAGTCTTCATGTAAAGAATTTTGGCAAAGGCTTTAGACGCCTCTTGAAAGACACTGCAGTTGTCCTCTGTGAGCAGATGTTGTGGCAGGTAAGCGATTATGGCATCCTTGGGCGCGGACACTTTTCCTCGCGTTGGCTTGTTGGCACCCGCTATGATCTTGAGAAGCGTGGATTTCCCAGCGCCGTTCTTGCCCATCAGGGCTATTCTGTCGTTCTCATTGATGTTAAAAGAGATATTGTTAAAAAGTGCTGAGCCATTAAACTCTACACTTACCGCGTCAACTGAAATCATGTTCTAGTAAATAAGGCGGCAAAGATATTACTATTTTCCGTTCGGACTAAAATTATAGTCTTGTTAGGATCCAGCTCCAACTTCAGCATTCGCTATTCTTTATTTGATATTCAATATCCCTCAGCCTAGCCGATAAGAAGAAAATAACGAACACGAAATATTCAATATCGAATATCCAAAGTCTTTGCGAGTCCTTCTACCGGAGATTGAATACAAAAATTGCAAGCACGGTGGCAGGCGCGACAAAACGAATCAAAAAACGCCAGATAGAAAATATCGTTTCATCTTCTACAATCAACTCGTCACGGCTGGACTCTTTTGAAATGAGCCATCCCGCGATAACCGCTATCAAAATTCCTCCGATGGGCATCAGCAAATTGGATCCAAAGTAGTCGATCAGGCCAAATATCGTTTTGCCTCGCAGGGGCTCGATCATATCGAGGGGCGTGAAGTTTGCCCAATGGTTGAAAGAGAAAACTGTTCCCAAGCCCACCAGCCATAGGGCCAGGCCTGCGAGAATCGTAATCTTCCTTCGACCAAACTTTGTAACTTCTTCAAAGTGAGAAATGATAGACTCGAGCAATGAAATAGATGACGAAAGTGCCGCAAAGACCAACAGTAGAAAAAACATAGCACCGATAAAACCTCCGCCCGGCATCCGACCAAAGGCAATGGGCAAAGTCATGAAGATCAGGCCAGGCCCTTCTGCTGGTGACAATCCATACTGAAATACAATCGGGAAGATCGCAAGCCCGGCCAATATGGAGGCCAGTCCATCAGAAAAAGAAATGATAGCCGCTGATAGCAGGATAGATGAGTTGCGCGGCATATAGGCGCCGTATGTCAGCATCACCCCAACACCGATTCCCAGGGAAAAGAAAGCCTGACCGAAGGCTGCCAGCACCACCTTGGCGGTAATTTTAGAAAAATCAGGGGCAAACAGGAAATCCAGCCCCTTCAAAAATTGTCCTGTAAACATGGCGTACACCACAAGCACCAACAGAATGATAAACAGGGCAGGTGTCATCCAACTGAGGGATCTTTCCAGTCCATCCTTTATGCCTTTGGCTACAATCCACACAGTTGCCGCGATGAATATGCCTTGCGAGAGCATCATCCGCCCAGGGCTGTCCAACAGTCTGTTGTAGTAATCTACTGCAGAGGTAGAATCCAGATCATTCAGCAATCCAAGTAGTGAAGTTACCGTATAGTCAAGTGTCCATCCCGCGATCACAGAATAAAAACTCAAAATGAGAAAGACGCCTGTCATCGCTACCCAGCCAAAATATTTCCATTTAGGACTGATCCCTTCTTTTTCGGACAATACGCGCATGGTTCCCACGGTGCTATGGCCACCTCTACGTCCGATCATCAACTCCGCTCCAAGAATGGGTATGCCCATCACCACGAGGGAGATAACATAAATCAGCACAAACGCTCCCCCGCCATTTTCACCCGCCAGGTAAGTGAACCTCCAGATATTAGAAAGTCCTACGGTGCTACCGATCGACGCCAGCAAGAATAAATAGTTCGATGACCAGACCCTTGAAGCAGATGTTTCAGACATTGTACAGTAGGTTCATTTTCCAGGTCAAGAAGTAAGTGTCCTTATGCTTTGGCAGTTAGCTATTGGCTATGCTGATTCAGGTTATATTTCATGATTAAGCCATGCGGACCATCCTTGATTCTTTCAATGTCGAAAACATCTCCGCCAGGTCCCTTGCGGTGGCGGGTAACATCTTGAATCAGCGCTTCATCACTCGCATCCAGGTTAACTTCAAACACCCGGAGATTTTCGTTAAGATGTTCGCTACTCTTCCCACCGACAATGATACCTGCAACCTGCTTACGATCAAGCATGTACCGTGAGGCAACATTGGTGATGCTTGCCTGATATTTACCGGCAATTGTTTTTAATGTCCTTAGCAGCGCTTGAAACAAATCCCATCCTCCAAACTCATCAATAATCAACTTATATTTCACCAGCGAACGGTTTTCAAACGGTGGCTTTGGTTCAGGCATGCCTAACCAATGCTCGCTCAGAAATCCACCGGCCACAGTCCCATAGCACAGCAGTTGAACATTATTTTTTGAACAAAGGCTTATCAACTCTTTTTCAGGGCGGCTATCCAAAAGCGAATACTGAACCTGGGCTGTTGCAAGGGATATGCCTGCTGCCAGGATTTCTTTCA
>JAYWDR010000539.1:0-21363 GCA_043779735.1 Cyclobacteriaceae bacterium
ATCTTGGCAATATTCTTATTGATGGACTCAATAAGACTTTCAACAAAGTAAACCTGAAATACACCTTTGATTTTTTCCACATTGGTTTTAATTGCGGCCAACTTTTCTTTTGAGTGAAACGCCGGATTAATAGTAACCAGGTAGGCGTCGCGCAATGGGTTTTCTCCCAGGAACTTCCCGAAGTCCTCACCCGTATCCTGGATGAATTGCTTCGCTGCAGCTTCTTTTGACACGAACAGAAGCGGCTTTTTGGAGGGGTCCTTCAGCACAAAGTCAGACTGCCCCAATTGTTTTTCAATAGACTTAATGTCTTTCTCTTCCAACTGGTTCTTCAAATAGACCTGGATTTTGACATTCTCCTTTACAAGCCGGCCTAATTCGTCTGAGTATATTACGAGGATTCCAAACATACCAACCACAAAGAGGGCCAGCGTAATGCTGAATACCACACTTATGAAAGGGTAGCTGCCTAATTTTTTCTTTTTGGTTCTAAATTCTCCGGCCATTACCGGCAAAGATAATCAGGGATGACTGATTTGATAGAAATAAAATGATTACAACAGGGGTAGAGCCTGCCTTCGCCGGCCTACCTGCCGCGGTACTCTTTCAGCTTTTTCAGTAGCTGTGGGTCACGTATGCGCTCCAGCGCCGTGATCGTGGCTTGTTGTTCATCGAGCAAATAGTAGTTTTCCCTGTAGAAGAGGAAGACGGCGTGACTTTCACCATGAATTTCCAGTATCTCGTAAAGGCTCTTGTCGAAGGGACCGTAGAGCAAGAGTTTGCTTTGCACAAACTGATAATGAAAGTTGTGCTTCTTGTCGGAGAGACCGGTAGTAACTTGCATTTTTGATTGTGAAATCTCAGACCGGTTTGCCGCGGTGCTTTCTGTGGCACGTTCCGTCTCTGTAAATTCCTCCGATGGGTCTACTACCTGGATGTCTGGTTTGTTAACCGGAGTAATGGCTTTTGTTTTATTTGAAGATTCAATTTTGTCTTTAGCTGGCTGTGCGCTATTGGCAGACGTTTCTTTATTTGAATCGGCAGGTACCACAACCGGTTCTTTCGAAATCGTATTGGGTTTTTCTACATTTTCTTGACGCTGTTCTTCCTTTGAAGAAACTGGCGGTTGATCTTCGCGCAAGTAGAAGTACAGGGATGTAGCCACAATGCCCAAAGAGACGGCTGTTGTTGTAATCTTGCCGGCTGTCCAGGTGCTTCCGTTCAACGGCACATTCTTCAGCATGCTCTTTAATTCGACGGCTCTCGCATGGCGTACACCATTTACTACCTGTTGTTGAAACTCTACACTTTCTTTCAAGGAAGGATCTCCAGCTAATTGCTGCTCAAAGTTATTCCTATCCTGCTCGTTGAGCCGGTTGGCAAGGAAATCGTCTATCAATTCAAAATTACTCATTGTCTTAGTCTAAAAAGTCCCGCTCGGAATACTGAGATTTAACCAGTTCATCAAGCTTTTGTTTACACTTATACTTCTTTGTCTTGGCAGTGTCAGTGTTGGCAAAACCAAGTTTATCTGCTATCTCCTGCATCGACATTTCGTCAAAGTAATAATACATCAGGACCTTACGGCACGTTTCGCCTAACTGGTCCAGGCATTTCGCGACAATCATCTCGCGCTCTGGTCTGTCGAGGTCCATTGACACCGATGTGTCTTTTTCCTCATTAGTCAAGCGTTTCTTTCGGTCTAGCTCCTTCCTCCACAGATTCTGACAGATACTGTAGATGTACGTGCTCATTTTTGAGGTGAGCACCAGATTTCCAGACCGGGCCTTTTGCCAGAAAACCACCAGGGCGTCCTGATACACGTCTAACGCTTCTTCTTCCGTGCCACTATTGGTGATCACCATCTTGGTCATCATCCGATAGTACTTCTTATAAATGAATTCCAAGGCCTTTTCATCTCCCTTTTGGATCCTTTCAAAGAGATCCTTTTCATTCATTTCAAGACCCGATTTGAATACCCGGTAAGCCACGGTGGTAACCTTTAAGTTAAGTTTAGCGCTGAATTTTCCGGATAAAGGTCGTTATTTTCCGATAAACGGTTTTAGTTGGCCCGCAACCATGTCTGAGTACGGTAGAAGGGCCCCCAGTAACCTCTCACTTTTAATTCCCTGCCTTCCACCCAGATTTTAGAACGGTAGACTTTCCCATTTTCAGGATCCAGGATATCACCTCCAGAATACGCTGAACCGTCTTTTTGCAGGTTGCGTATGATCTCCATCCCAATGATTTTATTCTTGTATCGGTGGTCTGTGGCATCACATTTATTGCATACTGGGTCCGGGTCTTTGCCAGGCTTGGGGAAAATCATGATAACCTTGCCAAATAGCTTGCCGTCGCGCTCCGCGATTTCAACGACCGATTTAGTCTCTTGAGAATTATCATCAATCGTTTTCCACTTTCCCAGAACATCATCTTGTGCCAATACCGGGCCAATTGTTAGCAATACGAGAATAAGAACGGTGGTTGACTTCATATGTACTTTTTTAAAAGTAATAAAAAAGAGCCACGATGCGGCTCCTTTTTAGTGACAACTTCTTCAATGATTTATTTGGCCAACACCGGCAGTAAGGCAGCTTCTGAAGTGACTGCTTCAATCTTGGCCTTTGAAACCTCGGCTTTTGCCGAAGCTGGTGTTTTTTCAGGCACTAACAAAGGTGCTATCACTAGCGCCACAATAGACATCAACTTAATCAGGATGTTGAGGGAAGGGCCGGAAGTATCCTTGAATGGATCGCCAACTGTATCTCCAGTAACAGCCGCCTTGTGGGGCTCTGACTTCTTATAATACATTGTTCCATTAATCTCTGCTCCTTCTTCAAAGCTCTTTTTAGCGTTGTCCCAGGCACCACCTGCATTGGATTGGAAAATAGCCATCAATACACCCGTCACGGTAACACCTGCCAACATTCCGCCCAACGACTCTACGCCAAAGCCAGGAAGGAAAGCAATCACTACCGGCACTACTACTGCCATCAGACCGGGAACAACCATCTGTCGAAGAGCAGCCTTCGTAGAAATATCTACGCACTTTCCGTATTCAGCTTTACCCTCGGCATCGTGAAAAGTTTTTTGTTCCTCGGCTGGCCATTCATCTACTGGCTTGTCGCCATTTTTCTTCATTAACGCCAAAGCTGCCTTTAATTGAGGTATATCGTTGAATTGTCTTCTTACTTCTTCAATCATAGACATAGCAGCACGACCTACTGCACCCATGGCAAGTGCCGAAAACACAAAAGGAAGCATACCCCCAATGAACAAGCCCGCCATCACATGTGCTTTTGACACATCGATTGCCTTAACGTGGGCGGTGGTCATGAACGCACCAAAAAGTGCAAGCGCTGTAAGAGCTGCCGATGCGATAGCAAAGCCTTTACCAATGGCAGCGGTGGTGTTGCCCACTGCGTCTAACTTATCGGTTCGCGAACGAACTTCTTTGGGAAGCCCCGACATCTCGGCAATACCACCGGCATTGTCGGAGATAGGACCATACGCATCTACTGCCAATTGGATGCCGAGATTCGATAGCATCCCGACGGCGGCAATGGCGATACCGTACAAGCCACCAAAATTGAATGCGCCGATAATGGCTACAGCAATAATGAGAGTAGGAAATAAGGTTGACATCATCCCTACACCTAAACCTGCAATGATATTGGTGGCAGCGCCAGTGGAAGATTGTCTTACGATTGAGAGGACAGGTTTTTTACCCATGGCCGTGTAGTACTCTGTTATGAGTCCGATTACCACTCCTGCGACAAGGCCAATGACTGTTGCATAAAATACACCAGTTGACGTATAAAGTGTTCCTTTTTCAGGATCTGCCCATGTATACAGCGGGTCTTTGAACCACCACTCTGCTGGCAACATCCATTTAATAATAAACCATGAGGCAATGATCATGAAGAGTGAAGAGACAATTTCTCCTGCATTCAAGGCCTGTTGCGGATTTCCACCTTCTTTCACCTTCACGAAGAAGGTGCCAATGAAAGACATCACAATGCCAACACCTGCGAGCGCAAGGGGAAGGAGAATGGCCGAGAGTCCGTTAAATTGGCCATCAAGCATAACATAGTCGGCGGTTATGAAAGCAGCTCCTAACACCATGGTACCCACAATTGAACCCACATACGATTCAAATAAGTCGGCTCCCATCCCGGCAACATCACCAACATTATCACCTACGTTGTCGGCGATTGTGGCCGGATTTAGCGGATGGTCCTCAGGTATTCCTGCCTCCACTTTTCCTACCAGGTCCGCGCCAACGTCAGCCGCTTTTGTATAAATGCCACCGCCCACACGGGCGAATAAGGCGATTGAAGATGCGCCAAAAGAGAAACCTGTGATGATGGTAATAACCCTGGTTACGTTCTCCTGAGTATCAATGCCGAACATGTTGGAGTAAATAAGCAACAACACACTGAGCCCTAATACGCCAATGCCGACAACACCCATACCCATGACAGATCCACCAACAAAGGCCACTTCCAATGCCTTGCCTAAGCTTGTTCTTGCAGCATTTGTCGTTCTTACGTTGGCTTTGGTGGCCACACGCATACCAATAAAACCAGCAAGGGCAGAGCTAAAAGCGCCCAGCGCAAAGGATAATCCTACGAGGGGAGAAGAAGTTTCGGAATTAGCAGTAAATGCCAAGAGCAAGGAAACGCACACCACGAAGATAGAGAGCACTTTGTATTCTGCCTTCAGGAAGGCCATGGCACCTTCTGCAATGTGGGCAGCTATTTTTTTCATCTTATCAGTGCCGGCATCTTGGTTTGCCACCCAGGCGCTTTTCCATACAACATAGAGTAGCCCAAGGAGTCCAAATACGGGCAGAGAGTACATTAGATTTTGCATACTTTTTTTAAGATCAGGGTTAGTAATGAAAATACCTTGTTACAACAAGGCATTTAAAAAGTCCCGCAAAGATAGAATAAGCCAAAATATTACCAAAAATGCCTTCCTATGGCGAAAAAAGTCCTTTCAGGGTATTCCAAAATTTACGCTTGGCTGCCTCGTCTGTGTTTAGCGTTGCAAGCGCATCAGAAAAGACCACCGAAGCCTCGCCCGCAGCGATAACCTCATATAGTGCCAGGCCTTTAGGCGGAGCAATAAATGCAATCATTCTCTGTGGCTTCTCGCTAAATAATGACAGATCAAATGAAGGCTGGCAAATTATCTTGACTGATTCCAGTGTGAGCCTAACAGCCTGAAGTATTTTGGATAAGAGTTGACGTTGGTCCTCTTTTATTTCAGACCATGGAATTCCAATCACGATGGTAACGGGTGGTAGAACCGAATAGATCGCTTCGGGATACACTATTTTGAAAACCGACACGTCTTCCAATGCTTTTACTTAATGTCAAAAATCGACTTTAGCTCATTGGCTTCAGACGGTTTCATGCGACCGGAAAGGATGAATCGAAGTTGTCTTCTTCGAAGAGCTCCTTCAAATAGTGCCTTCTCTTCATCTGTCTCTGGTTCTACTTCGGGCACATTTACGGGTTTGCCCTCCTTGTCCACGGCCACAAACGTAAAGTAGGCACTGTTGCTGCTAAATTTTTTTCCAGAAGGAATATCTTCTGCTTCTACTTCAATACGTATCTCCATCGAAGAAGTAAAGGCACGGGTGACCTTGGCCTTCAATGTAACCACATTGCCTAATAGTATCGGCTGTCGAAATGAAATATTGTCAACCGAGGCTGTCACAACGGTGCAATTGGAATGCTTCTGTCCACAAATTGCTGAGACGATATCCATCCAGTGCATGAGCCGACCCCCCATCAGATTGTGGAGCGTGTTCGTGTCGTTGGGCAAGACAAGCTCGGTCATGCTTACCACTGATTCTTTAGGCGTTTTCTTTTTTCGATTCATTATTGATCAGAATTGGGGCGAATAAACAAAATTCTTTTCATTGATTTACAATTTGGCGTAGTGCGCAGCATAAAGTATTACGGGGGAAGTCTCAACTGGATTTCCATCCTTGTTCACCCAACAAGGGAACAAATGAAAAGAAATCAAACTCTTCTTTCACAAGCGCCCCATTGAGTTTTGTCACTTTTATCATTTTCTGTTTTTCGCGATCGCCCACCGGCAGTATGAGAATTCCGTTTTCAGCAAGCTGGTCAATAAGGGCGGTAGGAATCACCGGGGCGCCGGCCGTTACAATTATCTTGTCGTAAGGCGCCCGTACAGGTAATCCCTTAGATCCATCGCCAAAAAAGAAGAACGGATGATACCCTAATTGTGGAAGGAACTCACGGGTATGCTGATATAGCTTTCGGTTGTATTCAATGGTGTAGACTTTCGCGCCCATTTCCAACAGGATACATGCCTGGTAACCCGAGCCCGTGCCAATTTCCAATACCTTATCTGCTGGCTTGATTTGGAGCTTCTCCGTCTGAAAGGCAACAGTATATGGCTGGGAAATCGTTTGGCCTTCGCCGATAGGAAAGGCCTTGTCTTCGTAGGCATGGCCCAGGAGAGCATCGTCGAAAAAAGCATGTCTGGGCACTTTATTAATGGCCTCCAAAAGCTTCTCGTCCCTGATGCCTTTTTTACGCAATTTCCTGACTAATTTCCCCCGTAGCCCACGCTGCTTGTAATTGTCTTCGATCATGGATTTGATGCGTAAAAAGGCCATTTTTTGCATCAAAACAAAGTTTTTTAATATTCTTAGGAAAATTGAAACCGATCAGCCTACTTTGAAGTTCTCTAAAGCACAGTGAGAAACTATTTTGCCATAGCGTTCACTTGTGTACCTGACCCTGACAGTAGGAGTGGCCAAAACCACCCCCTACTGAATGGGCCGGGATAATAACCCCACCTTTGTTTTCGTATCAAATCCCGAAGTTGGACAACAGCTTTTAGGTTTTCCGTGTAGTGGTTCTCCTGCTGCCGAGCATACTCTGATTAACGAGTATAGGCTTTCCAAAGCCACCGGTAGCTCCATCCTGTAGCTGGTTTCCTACGAAAGGCTCAGAATCCGATGAGCACAAACGGAGCCCAATAGTACGGAGCTGAATATTTCTTGTTCCTGATCATTTTCAGTTTTGACTGTTGAAGTGCTTCTCTGAAATTTGGAACGGGCTGCCGAAGTAATTCTTTGTAAAAGTCCGTCATAAGTTCGGAGGTCGACTCATCGGCGACACTCCAATAAGAGACCATGATGTTTCTGGCACCAGCATATACCAGGGCACGCGAAAGTCCAATGACTCCTTCGCCCTTTGAAAACTTCCCAAGTCCAGTCTGACACGCCGAAAGGACTGCAAGGTCTGCGTTGAGCGTGAGGTTGAAAATCTCACCGGAGAAAACATTACCATCCTCTAAGGGTGTAGACTGAAGAAATATCCGGGACAACTCTGGCGACGTCTCGTCCACTACGCCATGGGTGGCAAAATGAAGATATCTGTAATCAGCGAGTTTACCTGATTTCACCAAGCCTTCGTTAGCCTCGCTATGTTTGACTACCAGGGATTTACTGGCAAAGAGCTGGGCGATGTTGGTTACCTCCTGGTCGGTACCGGGCAGGTCGTCAAGATTGTCCTTTTCGGGAAAGGAAATGGGAGCGCACAGAAAAATGGAGGGTAGTTGCTGCTGCCGGGTTGATTTGGATTTTTGGAGGAGTAAACCAGCTGAAAATTCATAACTGATGCCAACCCTTTCTGCGAGGAATCCTGCATCAGAAAAATTATAGGTAACGGGCAGCTTACTTACCGACAAGGCTTCAAAAGGCATTGTACTGAGCCTTCCTGCCGGGATGATGATGATGTCTTTATAAGTCAAAGATACACCGCGAAGCAAAAGTTTAGAAAGGACATTGGATGATTCCTTATACGATTCGGGAACTGTATAATAGAGGCTATTGTTGAATCCCTTTATCATCCGGTCAAAATTTGCGGGTAGTGCGGAGTGGTAGATTTTGAATTTATTGTGGCTGATGATGAATGTATAGAGCTTTTCTTCAGCGATAAAATAACAAACAATGGCTGTATTCGGATCGAGAATTCTTTGCAGCTCTGGAATAGAAGGCGTCACCCGGTTAAATTTCAAGTTGTAGTAATCCGGATAATTTTTCTCGAGATTTTGGATGAAGCCTTCATATTCGCGATTTGCTGAGAATAGTCGCTCCCGGAGAATTTTTTCCTCATCAATTCCTGGCTTTTGAGAAAGCTTCTGAGAAACTAAGGCAGTGGTTGCCTTTAGATTCTTCTCCTCATCCAATAATTTAGCCGGGATTCCTGCAAAGGATTTGGCTTCTGCATCTGCGATAGATTCCTGTAAAACCGCTGATTTACTTTTTTCGGCAAAGTAGAACGCGGTTTGCCGATATCTGCTGGACTGGATGGTCATTTCGCTCATGGTCTGTGCGATCCTTACTCCGTCTTCGTAGACCTCATTGGCGGATACGCCTAGCTCAATTTTGTCATTTTCATCAGAACTGTGATACCGGATGTCGTCAATCAATGTATCACAGGCCTTCAGGCAGTTAAGGGCCAACGCCAGATCATCAAAGCGCAACGTTTTGCCAAAGTGCCGGGACTCCAGCGCCTCTGCTTTTAGTCGTAATGAATAAAGCAGAACCTTACCATTGTAATACTCATTTACCCTGGGATTTTTCGTAATGTCCTTTAGGCTAAAGGAGGGCGAGTTGGCGCAGAGGGCATCCTGGAAACTTTGAATCGCCTCGTTATACAAGTTGTCTCCCGTTTGGAGAGATCCAATCTGATTCAATACATTGGAGATATCAGGGTGCTTGTTCCCATAGGATGTTTTATACAGCGTGAGCGCTTTTTCAAAATAGCCACGTGCCGCTTTTTTATCTCCCATTATTTTGTAAGTCAATCCAAGGTTTACCAGGGCCAATGCCTGGTTAGGGTGACCTCCCGGATATATTTTTTTCCAGATAGCTTCCGCGGTCTCGAAATTATTTACGGCATCACCGTAAAGTTTTAGCTGTTGATACATGAAGCCAATATTCGTGCTGGCTATAGCGATCTTGGGGTGGTCTTTGCCATGAATTTTTTCATAGACGGAAAGGGCCTTTTCATAATATTCCAATGCTTTGTCAACATCCGATTGAGCATACACCAGGCCCAGATCGTTGTACGAAGCTGCAACTTCTTCGCTGTTTTCACCTTTTAGCTTCTGTCGTATTTGCAAAGACATCAACCCATTTTCCAGGGCTTGGTTCAACTTGCCAGTACTCCAATACAAGAGTCCAAGATTGGCAAAGCATTTGGCCGCTTCCTCTGTGTTCCGGTTTCCAGAATCCTGGAACAAAGTCAATGCCTGTTGCAAATTTTCAAGCGCCAAGTCATTTCTTGCCTTGTTGAGATATAGGAAGCCAAGGTTAGTCTTGGTAATAGCTTCAATAAACGGCTCATTATTACTCTTCACACTATTCAGTTCACCTTCGGCCTTATCCAGTTTTCCCTGCATGATCGTCAGTTCGGCCGACCGATTTAACCAGATAGCCCTGGTGGTTGGATCTCCGCCTTCTAGCAGGGGTTGAATTAATTTCTTCGCTTCGTCATAATTGGCGACGACTATAAGTGAATCAATTCGCGTATAGAGTTCTTTCTGTTGGCAAAAGCCTGTGGATGCCAGAAACGACAGGAGAAGAATCACAACAAACCTTCTCATAATCAGAAGCGGTAAGAGTAGGTAATAGATGATACGAAATGGCGGGTTAATCCATCTGGATTCACTTCACGCTGAACCAATTTATTACCTAATAAGAGCTTGATTCCCGACTTCACGTTGAAATTGTATCCGATGGTACCGATGGCGGAAAGGGCTAATCCGCTGGCTTCAGTGGGGCTTACCCTGACTTCAGGTGAGTTTGCAGCAGGTCCTGATTTTGTGAATTCATCCTTCCCAACTCGGTAGATCGGCAGCATGGCGATTGAACAATTGAATTTAGAAAAGCGAAAATTGCGCTCTACACGAAGCATTACGTCAATACCTCTCCGCAGGTCTTTTGACTGATTGTATCGGTTGACGTACTTTTCTTCATCTGAACCTGCCCATGCGCTCCAGATAAACTGATTATTATTTTGATTAAGGGGTATTTGAATGCCGGTGGCGAATAACCATTTACGGTTGATGAGAGAAAGCCCTGCAATCAGATCATACGTGCCCAGGCTGGTTTGATAGTACATAGGAAGAGGGAGCCCATTGGTTGATTTGTCGGATCGATTGGTGGGAATTTTTGCTCCCAAAGAAACATTGATATCAAAGCGATCAGAGGAGAAGACATTTCTCGTGAAGCAGAGCGAAATATCGCCTGAACTGTTGGTATTAGCCAATTTTCCTTGTACTACCTGGTAGGGAAGTTTAACCTGCAACGAGTTTTTGCTGTTGAGCTTAAAGCTTATGTCTACGGTTGTGACGTAGACAATGGGTGTCAGTGTGGTGGTGCCTCGATAGAAACTGATGTCCAGGCTATACGGCTTGAAGGTGATCTTTTTGCTGAAGGGCTGATCTGGCTTCATGGCGCCCATGGTACAGAAGCCCGCATCGCTGCAACCCTGCGAGTATCCAGCCGAAGAAAGGGATGACAATAAAATAACCAGCAAGCCAATTCGCATAAGCATTGAATTCTTGAATGCTAAGTTATAACACGGAGGCCAATTAAAATAGGGATGCTAGAAGCGTGCGTTTTGACTTCAGGCATTAGGCAAATAAACAATGCCGTGCAAATCCCAATGCCTATGGCCACTGCCAAATTCCTTACAATTACATACCGAGGCTCTGGTTCTCAATGGATGCGAGTTCGACGATTTTTGCGTACTCGGCAGGGTTTAGATCATTGAAGAAGTAATGTATAGGATTCACCTGTGCTCCATTGATGAAGACTTCATAATGAAGGTGGGGCGCTGTGGAAAGCCCTGTGTCGCCCACGTAGCCAATCAATTCGCCTCTCTTGACGCGCTGGCCGTTTCTTACTGCAAATCCATGCATATGAGCGTACCGGGTGCGGTAGCCAAAGCCATGATCGATTTCAACCTTCTTGCCGTATCCGGTAAAGCTGATTTCAATATTATCGACCGTGCCATCGGCAGCT
Organism: Cyclobacteriaceae bacterium; assembly: GCA_043779735.1. GTDB lineage: Bacteria > Bacteroidota > Bacteroidia > Cytophagales > Cyclobacteriaceae > ELB16-189. The sequence continues at coordinate 11,087 of JAYWDR010000539.1, forward strand.
GCATAAATCGGAGTACCGATAGGCGCCGCGAAATCAATGCCGGAGTGCATCTTGCGGACTTTATAAATGGGGTGGATGCGGATACCGAAGCCGGAAGCAAGAACGACAGTCACTATCTTGGGTACCGGTTGAATAGCAGGGATGGCCGCAAATAGTTTTTCCTTGTTCGAAGCCACTTCTACGATCTCATCGTGTGACTTTGATTCGATGTACACTTTACGACGAAGCTTGTCAACAGATTCGTTCAGCTTCACAATGATATCTTCGTGGGAAATGTCCTTGTTCTTGATATCTTCATAGCGTTCTGCACCGCCCACGCCGCCTTCTCTCACAGACTTATCAATAGGCTCCGATCCCAGTACGACCCTGTAAATGTTGTCATCCCGGTACGACATGTCTGCGAGTATTTTGTCAAGGTCGATGACTTTCTTTTGTAACTCCTCGAAATAGAACTCCATCTCTTTTACTTCGTTCTTCAGGATAAGTTCTTTAGGCGACTCAAAATAGTTGCTGTAAAGCAGAAGAAGGCCCACTGCCATGGCCATCGTCAGGGATGCAATACCCAGTGTGTTGAGAATGATGTCACCAGTAGTAGTCTTCACACGGACATACTTACAAGCTTCGGTATCGTAGTAGTACTTAATCTTTGCCATTCGAAATGTTTATTGAGCTGCGGGACGGAACGCTTTTACCACCAATTCATTGCATTCCAGATAGGGGCCACCCAGCAAATCTAAGCAATATGGAATTGCCGGAAAAACGGCATCCAAACATTGTCTGATAGACTTCGGTTTACCAGGCAAATTTACTATTAATGTCTTTTGTCTAATTCCGGCCGTTTGCCTCGAAAGGATGGCTGTAGGGACATATTTCAGGCTTACCTGGCGCATCAATTCGCCAAAGCCGGGCATCATTTTGTTGCAGACAGCCTCCGTTGCCTCAGGAGTCACATCACGCTTTGAAGGGCCTGTACCTCCGCTAGTGACTATCAGACAGCACCCTTTGGCGTCAGCCATGTCTATTAGGGTCTTCTCTATAAGGTGTTGCTCATCAGGGATGACAGCATATACTTTTTCCCAAGGGCTAATCAGGTATTCGCCTAGTGCAGAGACGATGGCCTTGCCTGGAAGATCCTCATAGATTCCCTGACTGGCGCGATCTGAGACGTTAATAATACCGATGCGAATCATCTAGTGGTTAGTTGTTAGATACTCTTAGGTGTGGGCACCCTTCCAGAATCTATTATGGGCATCTCTAAAAACCTTGCCTTTTATGGCCTCAACCTGTCACCCTTCTCCGGAAGAGAAGGGTACAAGGAGTTTTTAGAGGTGCCCTTATTGTATTCAACCACATAGATACAATAGATCCCATAGATGTAAGACATGGCTGATAGAACTATGTGTCAATGGAGTGATAAAAAGCTCTTCACCGGCAGCCAACCACGTCCGACCCTTTCTATTGAGTCTTTGATTTATACTTAATATTCTCAGACCTTCCTTTTTTGTAAACCATTCTCCCTTGGGCTTTCCCTTTTCTCAATTCCTTCTGGGCCTCTAATGGCATCGCTGCAATTTGCTGGCAGGTGTTTGAACAACATCCATTAAATTTCCTGGCGCACTCATCACATTGAATGAATAATAAATGACACCCTTCGTTCGTGCAATTGATATGCGTATCGCTGGGTTTACCACATTGATGACAGACGCTGATAATTTCTTTTGAAATTCTCTCTCCAAGTCTTTCGTCAAACACAAAATTCTTGCCAAAGAACTTATTTTCCTCTCCTGTCAATTTTACTTGCCTGGCGTATTCGATAATACCCCCGTCAAGTTGAAAGACCTTCTTAAAGCCACGGTGCTTCATCCATGCGCTGGCCTTTTCACATCGAATTCCTCCGGTGCAATACATGACAATATTATTCTCCTTCTTGTTCTCGAGCAATTTTTCTACTGCGGGCAATGCCTGCATAAAGGTGTCAACATCAGGGCAAATCGCGTGTTGAAAATGACCCACTTCACTTTCGTAGTGGTTGCGCATGTCTACGACAATGGTATTTGGATCATCGGCGATGGCATTGAATTCTGATGCGCTTACCTGTTGACCGCTGCGTGTTACGTCAAACGATTCATCTTCAAGCCCGTCTGCCACGATTTTCTTCTTTACCTGTATCTTAAGCATGAAGAAAGACTTGCCGTCATCTTCAATTGCAATATTTAAACGAACCCCCTGAAGGAGATGAATTGAGTAAAGTGATTTTCTAAAAGCCTCTAATTGTTCTTTCCCTATGCTGATTTGGGCATTGATGCCCTCGTGGGCTACATAGACGCGTCCCAATACGTTCATCGCCGACCAACTTTTGTACAGACTGTCTCTGAATTCTTGTGGATTAGTAATCTGGTAGTATTTATAAAATGACAACGTGAGCCGATTCTGTGGAACGGCGTGCAACTGTTGCCTGAGCGTGCGTTTTTCGGTGTGATTATGAAGTTGACTCATACAAATCCTGTCAAAAATAGGTCATACTCCGATTTATTGCCCGTCAGGGCTTTTCCTTGGTCGACGATGGTTTTAGTTCTCCGCGAAGAAGTAGGTTGTAATCTTCACAGCTAAGGTACCCATGCTTGCTGCAAAACTGGCAGGTCTTATACGTCTCACCCAGATAATCTCTTTTGATAATTACTGTCGAGCCATTGCATACTGGACAGGTGACCATGCCGGTTGGGCCACAATCAATAGTAAAGTCCTTGGAAAAGACCTCTGCCGCTCTTACTGATTCTACCTGGCGTTCTTTCAGCAGCTCTTTTTCAGCTTTCTGTAGCCAATCTGTTGCTTCTGCGGAAAATTGTCCCGTTGTGCCTTTCAACTGTATATACTTCGTGAGCCAGTCAACACCCTGCTTGTACTTACCGCTGTAATACGAATTCTTACCAAAGTAAAATACCAGATCAGACGGTACAGTCTTCATGTTGCTGAGCGCAAACTTTAATTTTTCATCCGCCAATGCGTATTGTTCGTGCTCCAGATAGTAAATGCCGGAATCCATCTGAATTCTGATCTTTCGCTCTTTGTCAAATCCTTTTTGTTGTTCTAGCAGGCGGATTTTTTCACGTTCAGTCTCTTGTGCCAAAGAGCCTGAGAAGAAGAAAAGCAGAGCCACTATGAGATACGGCCTTGTCATGCAAATCGTTTTTTTGGCAGGTTAAGCCACTCAAGGGTAGCATTAGCAAAGATGTCCTCCTTTACTTTCTTTGGAAAGTCGGCGTCTTCAATAAACTTTCCTACCTCCAGGTCACCCAATGGAAAGGGGTAATCAGAACCTAGCGTAACACGCTTAGAGCCAACTAATTTGATAACGTATTCGAGCATCAGTGAATCATGGGTAATACTATCTACCCAGAATTTTCCTAAGTATTTTTTTGGCTCAATGGGATTGTCTATGGCCACCAAATCCGGGCGGCAGTCAAATCCATGTTGAATGCGGCCAATGGTAGGAAGAAAGGATCCGCCGGCATGTGCAAAGTTTACCCTCAAGCTTGGTAATCGCTCAAAAATCCCGCCAAAAATCATGGAGCAGATGGCGCGAGAAGTTTCAGCGGGCATTCCTACAAGCCATGGCAGCCAATAGCGAGACATTTTGGTTTCCCCCATCATGTTCCATGGATGTACCAACACGGCCATCCTGAGCTTTTCACAGGCTTCAAAAATGGGAAAGAAACGTTCTTCGTTAAGATTTTCGTCGTTGATATTGGAGCCAATCTGAATTCCATTCAGGCCTATTTTCTTGCATCGTTTTAATTCGTCTATCGACAACTCAGTGTCTTGCATGGGCAGTGTACCCAGGCCCACATAATTGCGTGGATACTTGGCTACCAATTTTGCGATGTGATCATTCAGGAATTTAGAAATGCTAAGTCCGTCGTTAGGCTGGGCCCAGTAAGAAAACATCACAGGAATGGTACAGACTACCTGCACTTGCGTATTGAATACTTTGTACTCCTTCATTCGCAGCTCCGCATTCCAGCAGTTCTCCTGGATCTCGCGAAAGAATTGATTCCCACGCATCATTTTAGCAAATCCCTTCTTGTGGTGTTGCAAATAGATGAAATCACCATACCCAAACTTCTCACTCCAGTTGGGCATTTTCTTTGGAAGAATATGAGTATGGCTGTCTATCTTCAGCATTTACGGGTGGTCAATTCTGCAAAGCTAGGGAATTTATGCTTTCGGATTTCAAAATGAGGAGAATAGGAAGTCTCTCCCCAAGCAACCATTCTGGCCTATCAACCTTGTTTACTGAAGCTAAAGAGAAACCCCTTGCTTCCAGGGTATAAAATCATCCTGTTGGAGTTCCACGGCTTTCACCGTGGCTCTTCCGCTGGCTACTTCAATAATGAGGTTCAGAATTTCCTCACCAACTTGCTGAATAGTCTTGTCGCCAGAAATAATTGGGCCTGTGTCGTAGTCAATGATGTCAGGCATTTTTTGGGCGAGTCTCGAGTTCGTTGAAAGTTTGATCACCTGGGATACCGGATTGCCGGTAGGGGTGCCAAGACCCGTGGTAAACAGAATAATTTGGGCGCCTGATCCGGTAGTTCCTGTGGTACTCTCCACGTCATTGCCGGGGGTACACAATAAATTTAGTCCGGGCTTCTTGATATAGCTGGCATACGGGAGCACATCGGCAACGGGAGCGGTACCACCCTTTTTTGCGGCGCCGGCAGACTTCATGGCGTCGGTGATGAGGCCATCTTTGATGTTGCCAGGCGAGGGGTTCATATCGAATCCAGACCCTACGGCTTCTGCCGCATTGGAGTAGTTCCGCATTAGATTGATGAATAGTTTTCCCGCCGAATCGTCCACGCATCGGTTGATAAGTTCTTGCTCGACGCCGCAGAGTTCCGGAAATTCTGAGAGGATGGTGCTTCCACCAAGAGTCACCAGGAGATCTGACGTTTGGCCTATGGCGGGATTTGCCGAAATGCCAGAAAAACCGTCGGAGCCACCACACTTCAGCCCTACTACCAGTTTATCCAACGATGCCGGAGCACGTTCAAGCTTATTTGCTTCTATTAAAGCCAGAAATGTTTTCCTAATGGCCTCAGACAATAATTCTTGCTCAGTGCCTGATTGCTGTTGCTCAAGAAGAATAATCGGTTTGGTAGAGTAGGGGTCTAGCTCCTTAAGCTTTTCCTGAAGTGTTTTTATTTCCGCATGCTGGCAGCCCAGGCTTAGGATAGTCGCGCCTGCCACATTTGGGTTGTGAATGTAACCAGCCAACAAGGCACATAAAGATTCGGCGTCCTGGCGAGTACCACCACATCCACCCTGGTGTGTCAAAAACTTAATGCCATCTATATTTTTAAAAGTGCGAACATTCGCGTTGTTGCTGGAGGGTTTAAAAATAATGGATGAGATGTCCTTGCCATTCTGGTAAAGTTGCACCAGTTGGTGAACATATTTTTTATAGACATCAGGCTTACTGAAACCTAGTTCATCCATGAAGGCCTGCTTCATAACATCCACATTTCTGTTTTCGCAAAAGACCATTGGGATCACTAACCAGTAATTGGCGGTGCCAACTTGTCCATCAACGCGGTGATAGCCCATGAATGTTTTATCCTTGAATTTAGAAACATCAGGGGGTGTCCATTGATAGTTTTTTGTCCTACCGGTGTATGGTGGTGCCACATGCTTGAGGTTGTGTGTGCCGATAATTCCTCCTTCGCGAACCGGCTTGGTAATTTTACCAACCACGGTTCCATACATGACTACTTCTTCATCGATGCCAAGCACTTTTTCCGTGAATTTATGCTTTGCTGGAATATTGTCTGTAAGGATGAGGGGGGTGTCGTTAATAATAAAGGTTTCTCCCACCATCAGGTCAGCCAGCGCTACGCACACATTATCGAGCGGATGAATTTTTACAAATCTGGCAGTCATGATGATATTACCTTAGCGTGTCTTCAATGCTGACTTAGAAACACCACCCTAATTAGAGAGCCCACCCGCTTCGGTATTGCCGCTTCACAAAAGCGTTCGCCTGGTCAAAGTTTGTCACTTTCATGTTCTCTCCATCCCACAGTAGTTTTATGCCTCTCCCTGGGTATTCAAATTGCCCAGGCTTGCTAGTGATTGCTGTTCGCAGATCATGACTACGAATTGCGAGATTCCCCATCAATATTGTCTCGGTAAGTGGACCAGCGGCCTCAAAGGGTGAGCTCACCTCCATCTTGTCATATCCGGCAAGACACGCCTCCACCCACTGGGCATAATGCCCCTCAGCACCGTCGGCTACAAGCTTCATAGTTTGGGGTACTTTTATTTCATTATTTAAACTTGTCGGCAAGAGTGATGGCAAAAATCCATATGTGCCACACATCATTTTTCCTTTTGTACCGATAAACAGCGCACCATTTCCATCGTCGCCCATGATTTCATTGGGGCCTAACTCTTCGGGTCGTGCTGGTTGAATTCCACCGTCCATCCAGTGGAGCTTGACGGCAGGTTTACCATTTCTTGAAGGGAATGTAAATATGACGTAGGAGGAAGGTGGTCCGCTCTCAGGAAAATATCCTCTCTTAAATTCATCGACATACACCGTGCCAATACTGGCCGAAACATCCGATGGATATTTTAGTCCCAGCACTTTAAATGGAGCCTCTATGATATGACAACCCATGTCGCCCAAGGCGCCGGTTCCGTAATCCCACCAGCCACGCCAGTTGAACGGTACAAGCTTATTGACGTAATCACGGTAAGGCGCTGTGCCAAGCCAGAGGTCCCAGTCAAGTTCGGTGGGTACACTTGTTTTTTCTGTAGGCCAGGGAACCCCTTGTGGCCAGACAGGCCTATCTGTCCAACAATATACCGTGTGCACATCACCCACTTGACCTGCATTGTACCATTCGATCAATTGACGGACACCATCGCCGGAGGCCCCCTGGTTTCCCATCTGTGTTACTACCTTATATTTTTTAGCGGCTTCGGTCAGCATCCGGGCTTCATACACATCATGGGTTAAGGGTTTTTGAACGTATACGTGCTTGCCAAGTTGCATGGCAGACATAGCGTGCACGGCGTGATTATGGTCAGGGGTAGATACAGACACGGCATCAATGTGTTTATGTTCTGCCTCGAGCATTTTGCGATAGTCCTTATAATACTTTGCCTTGGGGAAGTTTTTTCTGGATGTGGCGGCCATCCGATCATCGACATCGCATAGAAATGAAATTTGTGCCTTGCCACTCTTTGCAAAATTGGCGAGGTCACTCTGGCCTTTTCCTCCAGCGCCGATGCCAGCAACATAGAGTGTATCACTGGGAGCAGTAAATCCTTTTCCTCCCAAAACCGAACGTGGAATAATTGTAATACCTGCAGCAGCAATACCTGCCTGCTCAATGAACTTCCTTCTCGATATTTTCATAATGTGTCAGATTTGGCTTTAGTTCCGGTCTCTGGCTTTTAGCCTTAGGCTGAAATTATTATAGAGATACAAGCAAAATCACGAGCATCAACCGCGATGGGGGTGGCATAATTTCACCCCTTCGGGGTTGATCAAAAATGCAGACAACTTTTCTACAATAATTTCATCCCTACGGGATTGCAACTTGACAAAGTTAGGATTACGAATCAAATTTCACACATTCTGCCAGCGTTTTCGCGTCATACTTCATTCCGTATTGATCGAGCACATCTTGTGGCACTCCATCCCACTGGTTCGGACGATTGCCTACATAGCCTAAGTCTTTCACCCCTATCTCACTCGTGAAGAACCCTGTGGCGGTAAGATCGCGCATCAGGTTGAAGAATGCTACACCCGGTGTCATATCAGGCTTCGCTTTGTCGGGCCAGGCTATTTCATCCACCATTTCAATTTGCTGGAGCGAAGTGCAATCTAAAAAGGTTTTCTCATAGCGCTTCAGACATTGCATATCGAGCCACTTGAGACCTCCGCGCATTGGTAACTGATGGCGTGGCATATCTTTTACAATAAATTCTATAAACTCCGGCACCTTGGCATCCGTGGCGCCTCCTGAAACCTCGTCTTTAGGAATAATGATATCTGCCAGGACTTTAACCGTTTTCATCTCATGGTCATCGAAAAATTTCTCTGCTGAGATTTTCTTAAAATGCGCAATCTCTTCCGGTAATCTGTCTGGTCCTCCCTGCAGCATGCTGAGGTCTTCCGGTTGCTTTACTTCTTTTTCTGCCGGTGAGCATGACTCCAGCAGGACTCCAGTGGAGAGGGTGCCGACTGCAAGTGTTTTAAGGTATTTTCTTCTGTCCATATGCTTTTGATTTCGAGGTTGGCTTTTGGCCATTAGCCAGTCCTGTTAAATATTCTGTCTTTTCAATTCATCAACAATATATTCAGAGGCTCTCATCGATAGGGCCAGTATGGTCCAGGTGGGGTTTTTGTCGGCTTGTGAAACAAATGCACCGCCATCGACCACGAACAGATTTTTGCAGTCGTGCGCCTGGTTAAAGTTGTTCAGCGCTGATTTTTTAGAATCATTGCCCATTCGAACTGTCCCCACCTCATGTATTATTCTTCCGGGGGCCTCGAGGCCATAGTCGTTTTCCTTTCCCTGAACACCCCACGTAATTTCACCGCCCATCTTGTGAATGACTTCCTGAAATGTATCCTGCATATGCTTTGCTTGCTTGATTTCGTAGTCGCTCCACTTGTAGTGGAAGCGCAACACAGGGATGCCGTACTTGTCAACGGTTGTTGGATCAATCTCGCAGTAGTTGTCTTCACGCGCCACGGCCTCTCCTCGACCATCCATACCAAAAGATGCTCCGTAATAATACCGGTAATCATCTTTTAAGGATGCTCCATAGCCGCCGCCTTCTTTCTTCATCCCGTTACGACCTGGATATTTTCCATTCAGCCCCTGCATGCCAAAGCCAAAGCCGTAGCCAGGCATGCCCATACCACCCCAGTATTCAATGTGATAGCCACGTGGGAAGTCCAGTTTCTTATTTTCAAGCCACCAGGGTGTGTAAACATGTATGCCGCCTACGCCGTCTTCGTTGTAGCGCTTGCGGCCAAATAGTTTGGTCATTACACCGCCCATGGAAACACCTGTGGAATCGTGAAGGTATTTTCCGATGACTCCGCTAGAGTTGGCCAAGCCAGCAGGGTGGTAAGTAGATTTTGAATTCAGCAGTAAACGTGCCGACTCGCCTGCGCTGGCAGCCAAGACTACCACCTTGGCACTTACCTGGTATTCCTGCAAATCATTTTTATCGACGTAAGAAATGCCCGTGGCAATGCCATCCTTGTTGGTCAACACTTCCCTTGCCATTGCATTGGGAATCACATCCACATTACCGGTTTTCAGTGCCGGCTTGACAAGTACCGACGATGAGGAGAAATCTCCATACACTGTACATCCTCTATTGCATTGCGAACAATAGAAACAGGCCCCTCTTTCTTTGTTGTTGGGAAGCCGTCTTGTAAGAATGGAAAGTCGTGAAGGGATCACTGGAATGCCGAGTGAAGTTGCCGCATCCTTCACGAATAATTCATGCAGTCGAGGCTTGGGTGGTGGCAGAAAAATCCCATCGGGCTCATTGGGCAGATTTTCTTTCGTCCCGAATATGCCTATGAGTTGATCCACTTTGTCGTAAAAGGGAGCGACATCATTGTAGTCAATCGGCCAATCTTCACCCAGTCCGTCGATACTTTTTCGCTTAAAATCTTTTGGACCAAAGCGAAGAGAGATTCTTCCCCAGTGATTGGTGCGGCCACCAATCATGCGAGAACGGAACCAATCAAATTTCGTTCCGTCCTTGTGTGTGTATGGTTCGCCTTCAATTTCCCAGCCGCCATACGCAGCATCAAAGTCACCAAACGGCCTGTGATTGCCGGCCCCTCTGCGCGGAGACTCCCATGGCCACTTCAATTGCGTTACATTCTTGGCTGGATCGTACAATGGCCCGGCTTCCAGCAGCACAACTTTTATTCCTGCATTGGCAAGGGTGTATGCGGCCATTCCGCCACCGGCACCAGAACCGACAATGCAAACATCATAGGTCTTTGGATTTTTCTTGATTTGAAAATCAGGCATAAATCATTTGAAGTATTAACTACACTAAATGTAGATTTTATTTCTTCAAAAGGGAAGGCAAAAAAATACAAGAGGTTTATTTCTGTTTTTTGGGAACCGGATCATACCCACTGGAACCCCAAGGATGGCAGCGCGCAATTCTCTTGGCGCCCATCCATACGCCCTTTGCTACGCCCCATTCCTGAATGGCTTCGATTGCAT
>JAYWDR010000540.1:0-3019 GCA_043779735.1 Cyclobacteriaceae bacterium
CATGCTGAAGAGGATTCACTTGTGAAATCACCAGAAAAGCTTTTTGACATCTATCTGACCTCTGTTGGCCGTGGCTCCACCCTCTTGCTCAACATGCCACCCGATCGTCGGGGACGTATTCACGAAAATGATGTGAAAGCCCTTGAAGGATTCAGGACATTGCTGGATCGCGAACTTGGAACCGACCTCGCAGTAAGAGCCCCTGTGCAGGCCAATACCACCAGGGGAAATGCTGAACAATTCTCGTCCAGGAACCTCACCGATGAGAACAAAGAAACTTATTGGGCTACCGATGACAACGTCTCCATCGGCAGCGTTCAGATCAACATGGACGGCAAAAAGAAGGTGAAGTACATTCTCCTTCAGGAATATATCCCATTGGGTCAGCGCGTGAAGTCATTTACCATAGAGGCGTGGACAGTTGGCAAATGGGAAACAGTGGCAAGCGGAACGACCATTGGATACAAAAGAATCCTGAAAATAGAACCAACCGAAACCGACAGGATAAAAGTGAACTTCACAGCCTCCAAATCAAGCCTTGTGATCTCCAACATTGAGGTTTTCTAATTATTGATCCAGCGCCAGTGTGCGGTGGACCTTAAGGGTGAAGGGAGTGCGCGGAATCAAAGTCCATGCTGGTTATGTTGTCTTACCTTTTCATTCGATTGTGCCAAACACTATTAACTTCCTACTTTTATCACCGTGGAAATTTTGGAGCCCCTAGACGACAAAAGAACAATATTTGCTGAACTGGTATTGCCGGTTCCCATTCCAAAACTCTTCACCTACCGCGTGCCGGCAGCCTGGAACGAACGGGTGAAGACTGGCCAACGGGCCATCGTTCCCTTTGGGCAGCGAAAAGTGCTGACCGGGGTTATTGCCAAGTTGCACAACAACCCACCCAAAGAATACGAAGCCAAGTACCTCCTCGAGATTCTTGATGAGAACGAGATCATTACGCCACTTCAATTCCAGCTCTACGACTGGATAGCCGGTTATTATATGTGTACTCTGGGTGAAGTGATGAATGCGGCCCTCCCCTCAGGATTGAAGCTCTCCAGTGAATCCATGGTGCAAGTGCACCCTGCCTTTCAAATCGATGAGAGCACCCTTGATTTTTCTGAAAAAGAGAAATTGTTGTTGAGCCATTTGGCGTCTGAATCTATGTCCTATTCAGATGTGGCAAAACTTCTCGATGTTAAATCCATTTACAGCATCCTGAAATCACTAAATTCCAAAGAGGCCATTATCCTTTTTGAAAAAGTAAAAGAAAAATACAGGCCCAAGACAGAACGAAGAATAAGATTGCATGCAGAATATCTCAAAAAGGACACCTTAGAGTCGCTATTTATAACACTCTCCTCTAAACCAAAACAAGAGTCTGTCCTTCTGAAATACCTGCAGGAGGTCCCAGCCTTTCATGATACTACCCTCAATGAGAGGGGCATCTCCAGGTTGAGTTTGTTGGGGGAAGATGTTTCGGAATCATCCTTGAGTACGTTGGTGAAAAACAAAATACTTGAAGAATTTGAAATTGTCGTGCCCCGATTTGGGTTTGACGTGGATCCTGTGCAACATCCGTTATTGTTGAGTGAAAAACAGGAAGTGGCAAGAAATAAAATCCTCGAGAGTTTTGAAACCCATGGGATGGCCTTGTTGCATGGCATCACCAGTAGTGGGAAAACCGAGATCTACATCGACTTGATCCGTCGGGCATTGGATGGCGGTTCGCAAGTCCTCTACCTGCTGCCAGAAATTGCCCTTACCACGCAAATCGTTCAGCGACTAAAGAAAATAGTTGGTCCTTCAATGGGAGTCTATCACTCCAAGTTCTCGGACAATGAACGGGTGGAGGTTTGGAATGGGATCCTGAATGGTAAATTCAAATTTGTCGTGGGTGTCCGCTCTTCTATTTTTCTGCCATTTGATAACCTGGGGTTGATCATCGTGGATGAGGAGCATGATCCCTCGTACAAACAGCAAGACCCGGCTCCCCGTTACCACGCCCGTGATGTGGCACTGGTGATGGCACAACATCACCGCGCTAAAGTATTATTGGGTACGGCTACCCCGTCGTGCGAAAGTTACTACCAGGCCAGTACGGGAAAGTCAGTGCTGGTTTCGCTCACCGAGCGATTTGGAGAGGCCAAACTCCCAGAAATAGTGTTTGCTGACTTGTCAAGTGAACGGAAGCAAAAAACCATCAAAGGCGAATTCTCCAATTTGCTTCTGCGGGAAATTAAAGACACCATTTCAAACAAGGAGCAGGTGATACTCTTTCAAAACCGCAGAGGTCATTCACCACTGGTGCAATGTGAAGATTGTGCCTGGGTGCCCACTTGCATCAATTGCGCGGTGAGCCTCACCTATCATCAATACCGGCACGCGCTGATATGCCACTATTGCGGATACCGAGAGGAGCTACCGAAGCAATGCCCAACCTGTGCCTCCAGGCGGATCCTTACCCTCGGTTATGGCACAGAAAAACTGGAAGAAGAACTCAAGATTCATTTCCCCGAAGCCGTCGTCAGCCGGATGGACCTGGATACCACGCGCACGCGGAGCGGCTATGAATCCATCCTGGAAAATTTTGAAAAAGGAGATACGGACATCCTGGTGGGTACACAAATGGTTACCAAGGGCCTCGACTTTGACAAGGTAAATCTTGTTGGCATATTTGACGCTGACAGGATGATGCACTACCCCGATTTTCGTTCCTATGAGCGGGCGTTTCAACTGATCGTTCAGGTTAGCGGCCGTGCAGGGCGACGTGAGAAGCAGGGGAAAGTCATCATTCAAACTTCAAATCCAAAACACCCCCTTTTTGCGTTTGTGCTGCAGCATGACATCATCAGTTTTCTGGCTGAGCAGTTAGCAGACCGGGAACTGCACGCTTATCCACCCTTTGCGAGGTTAATCGAGATCACTTTCAAACACACCGACAAGAATATTGGCCGCCGGTGTGCGGAGGGGTTTGCGGATCAAGTTCGCAAAGAATTAGGAGGGATTCGGCTCATGG
>JAYWDR010000541.1:0-8674 GCA_043779735.1 Cyclobacteriaceae bacterium
TTGATGCGGTACAGTAAATCTTGTCTGAATTTTCCTTCCTTCACCATCTGTTCGATGGGCAAGTTGGTGGCGCAGATGAGGCGTATGTCGACATCCACAGCTACGTTGGATCCGATCCGGGTTATCTTTCTTGATTGGAGTGCACTCAGCAATTTGCTCTGCAAGTTCATGCTGAGATTTCCGATCTCGTCCAGGAAGAGGGTGCCTTCGTTGGCCAGCTCAAATCGCCCCGGGCGGTCTTCCCGCGCATCGGTGAAGGAGCCTTTTTTGTGACCGAAGAGTTCACTTTCAAAAAGTGTTTCAGTGATGGCACCCATGTCAACAGCGACAAAGGAATCGTCTTTGCGCAAGGACTTTTGATGTATCGCGCGCGCCACGAGTTCTTTTCCTGTTCCGTTCTCCCCGAGGATTAACACATTGGCTTCAGTTTTGGCCACACGATCGATCAGAGTATAAACCTCCTGCATGGCACTGCTGGTGCCGATGATGTCGCGGAAGGGTTGGCTGATTTGCTCTTCCAGCATTTGCTTAGCCTTGCGCAGTTTGTCCACCTCGTTGTAGGATTTCTTTAACTTGATGGCGGTGGAAATGGTGGCGATAAGTTTTTCATTCTGCCAGGGCTTCAGAATGAAATCCGTAGCGCCGTCTTTGAGTGCCCGCACGGCCATCTCAACATCACCGAAGGCAGTAATCATAATGACGACTGCCTGAGGATCTTTTTCTTTGATTTTGCCGAGCCACTCAAATCCTTCCTTGCCGCTGGTGGTGTCCTTGCTGAAGTTCATGTCCAGCAGGATCACATCGTAGGTATCGTTGTTGAGCAGGAAGGGGATTTTGTTCGGGTTTTTTTCAATGATGACCTGGTAGTTGTATTTCTTCAGCAGCATTTTGGCCGCCAGGAGTACGTCTTCGTCGTCATCGATCATCAGGATTTTTCCGTCGTTCACAGGGATAGGTTTAGGAGTTCTGGTTTAATACTATGGAAAAACTGTGCCAGTGCAGTGGGTGTCCGTAAATGACGTTTTCAAAGACAGAAGTGAGCTATTACGTACAAATATGTTCATTTTTGAACACTTTATTTATTTTGAAACTACTATTTGAGGGCAAAATGAAAACTGATGTACGGAAATCATGAAAAAATTGAAATTCACTGAGCCAATTTGATTTCATTTTCGTTATTTTGATGTGCGTCTGGAAAGAGTCGTCTTATACGTCTCAATGAGGGGTTATATGCCCCATCACCAGTCGCTTTTTTTTGCCCAAAATTCGACGTTCGATTTCATGCATCTATGTTATCTGGATGAATCAGGCACCCCAGAAATCCCAGGCACAACTTCACACTATGTGCTCTCCGGATTGTCTATTCCGATTGAACAATGGAAGAATTGTGAAACGAATATTAATTCGGTTTGGCCTGCAGTTGGTGTTGTGTCACCGACCGCAACGCCATGGATCCCCAATTTCATTTTTGCATTGACAGTTAAAATTGTGAATTCAATTTTCGATCCAAATGCTTGGGTCCTGGTCGGTGACAACACCGACCAGAGGCAAATGCAAATGCAAGTAGTTGATTGCCAGTATGAAAGTCGCGTCTGCGATTGAGCTAGAAAAACCTATTAGTCTTTTTGCTTCTTTGATAGGACGTTATTTAGGAACAGGGCTACCAAGCCGAGTAATCCGGTTCCACCAAATACGGTGCCTGCCACATCATGGCCATACAATATTGCAACCAGGCCACCACTAGCAATAAAAATGGTAATTATAAATGCGAAAATCTGTCCTCTCTTCTTTAGTCCAAATTCCTTGTCAATGATTTTATTATCTCTTGCGTGAGCATAGTCCTGCTCTTTCGTCGCCATCCCGCTAATTAAAGCCGGAAAACCTGGATCAACTTGTTTGTACTTTTCTAACGCCTCTGGACTTGGCATCGGCCCCAGGTGTATGCTTTGGGTGCTTTGAGTGACTGAAATTGAAATACTTTGCCGTACAGCCCTTAGAAGATCGGCCTTTTTTGCATTGGAGAGGCCTTCAAAAATCCTTGGATTTTGCTTTACTAAAATCTTTTCTAAATCATTATTTGAGAATTTCTCTGGTAGCTGAGGTTCTGATGGGTTGGCCATTAATGCTCAACTAATTTCCACTTTGATTTCTCATACTCGCACGTAGCCTCTGCAAAGTGCCTCCCGACATTTGCCCAGATAAAGCGCAAATTTTGGTTTGGGGTATAATTCCGATGAGAATTAAAGCAGGTTCCAGAAATATCAATAACGCTTGCCGCCCCCTCAAGGATCACTTCTACACTCTTTTCGTCAGGAATTGTATTTTTCATTATGGCTATTATTTGATGGTAACAACACCTTTTACACGTATAAACATACAAAAGTGTTGACTTTTTAAGAACTCAACAATTGTACGGAATACAAGGTTGGTTCCGCCAAAGGCTGGTTTCGGGTTTTATGCTGTTTTTTAGCCGAAAATGGTCTATTTTGGTAAGGCCTTTTTAATCACTTCCAATCAAATGTTCGAGCAAACCTTCAAAAACATAGACGACATCCTCCACAAAGACGCCGGTTGCAGCAGCGAACTGGACTATGTAGAGCAGACTTCATGGGTGTTATTCCTAAAATACCTCGATGACCTTGAAAAAGATCGCAGGGCCAAGGCTGAACTCACAGGCAAGAAATACGATGACCTGATTGACAAACAGTATCGGTGGGAGGCCTGGGCTGCCCCCAAGCTTGTCGTGAGCAAAGGCGAAGGAACCAAGGATGGCAAGATCGACCACCACAAAGCTGCGACGGGTGATGACCTCAAGGAGTTTGTTGACGGAAAGCTGTTCCCATATCTGAGAAAATTCAAAACCGACGCCTCTTCTGCCAATACCCTTGAATACAAAATCGGGGAGATTTTCTCAGAATTGAAAAACAAGATTCAAAGCGGCTACAACCTACGGGAGGTGATTAACCGCATTGATGAACTGCGCTTCCGTACCCATGCGGAAAAACATGAGATGAGCCATCTTTATGAGGCCAAGATTCAGAACATGGGCAACGTTACTTTATGCAGGAAATATCGGCAATTGAAAATTATTCATCGTTGCCAAGAACCAGCCAGCGTCCCCAACTATTCAATTGTAACGCAACGTTGAAATTGGCGACTCGATAACCACGATAATGGTGCGACAATGGTATATTTTTTTCCCCACCCCCGGGGGGATCATTGATTGTGGGGCAAATTCGGGGTGTTTGGGGCCATTCATACCCCCCGAAACCGGGTCAAAAATACAACCCCAATTACAACGTAATTGTGTAATACGTTGATAATCAACGTATGATCCAAATATGTTCATTTTTGAACACTTTCAATCTGAAGGTTGGCCGGGATTCCTATTGTTTTCGATAGTTTATTACAATACCTTTGGTATGATACTAAGTATATGATACCTTTAGTATGATACGATATGAGTGACGAACCCCTTTCCAACCCTTTCCCGGTAACCGGCTACCAGGGCCCCGATTATTTCTGCGACCGCGAAGACGAATATCGACGTCTGGTCGCCGCCATAAAAAACGGACGCAACCTAACGCTGGTCGCGCGAAGAAGAATCGGCAAGACTTCCCTGTTGCACCACTTCGCCCACCTCGTAGCACAGGCGCGCCCTTCCTGGCAGGTCATTTACATCGACCTGATAAAGACGAATTCTCTACTCGGACTGTATGAATTGCTTGCGAAGTCATTGTTCCTGGAAATGAAAAAGTCGAAATCCTTTCCTATGCCGGACATGAGTTTGTTGGGCCGACTCCGGATGACCATTGGCGTCGATCCCATCACACAATTGCCTCAGGCTTCCTTTGATATCCGGGAGGACCAGGTGCCGCAATCCATTCAGTTCCTCTTCGATTGGATTCGGAAGCAAAGCAGGATGGTCATTGTCTTCGACGAATTTCAACAGATACTCAATTATTCAGACCAAAATGTTGAGGCACTATTGCGGTCAGAGATGCAACGCCTGCCCAACGTGCGGTTTCTTTTTAGCGGAAGCGACCAGCACATGTTGCAAGAGATGTTCAACCATGCCCGCAGGCCGTTCTACCAAAGCACGGAAAGCATGACGCTCGATTTTATCGACCCTAGGGTGTACAAGAAATTCATTGCGAAAAACTTTAAGTCTGGTAAAATGGCCATCAGCGAAGAGGCCCTTGAATTTGTGATGACCGTAACGGGTAGAGAAACTTATGCTGTGCAACGCTTGTGCAATGCGATTTTCGAAATGGCCTATCCTCACATCACCATTCCGTTAATTCAGCAGACGTTGTTGAGGGTGCTTGACCAGCAACAACCGAACTATGAACGTGTGAGGGCCCTGTTGAATCCAAACTCCAACCTTTTCAAAGTGCTGCGTGCCATAGCAAAATTAGGTGTTGTGACGGAGACTTACGGCAAGGATATCCTGGGCGCCAGCCGCCTGCACAACGCTTCCTCTGTGAACAAGGCCGTGAAATCCCTCTATTCTCACGGCGTGATAAGCCAGATCATCACCCAAGAGGGAACATTGGGATATTGTGTAGACGATGCGCTTTTCAGACTGTGGCTCAGCAATCTGCCGTCTTAGCAAGAGTGCCCTTCTTGTAGCCGCCCCAATAGTCAATAGGGGCAATGTTACATACCAAAGATGAAAGCAACTTCAGGATGCGGCCTTACTCCATCTTAGGCAGCGGAATATCCCTCTTCATCATGGTCTCCCAATTCGCCATTTTCCACGCGGTGTAGAAAACCAGTTGAGCTCTTTTGGCGAGCAGCTTGTAGTTGATTTTGTCGGGCGTGTCGGTGGGTTTATGATAATCGGCCAGGAGCATACCGTCATAGTAGAAGATAACCGGTATGCCTATCCGCGCAAAATTGTAGTGGTCGCTGCGGAAATAGATCCTTGATACATCCTTTGGGTCATTGAATTTATAGTCCAGGACCAGTTTTGTGTATTTGTTGTTAGCCCCTTCACTGAGTGGCTTCAAATCGCTGCTCAATTTATCATCGCCCACTACATACACATAGTTGAGGGTGTCTGGTTTCTTACGCTCCGTGTCTATCCGGCCGATCATGTCGATGTTCAGGTCGGCCGTGATAAGTTCCGGACTGATGGTAGGGTGGTTGGAATAATACTGAGATCCCCAAAGTCCTTTTTCTTCACCGCTCACAGTCATGAAGAGAACGCTGCGACGTGGCCCCTTACCGGCGGCCTTCGCCTTGGCAAAGGCTTCAGCAATTTCCAGCACGCTTACGGTTCCTGATCCGTCATCGTCGGCTCCGTAGAAGACGGTTTCACCCTGTTTGCCCAGATGGTCATAGTGCGCAGTGATTACGAGGTATTCATTCTTCTTGTCGGTGCCTTCAACGACTCCCAGTACATTGGAACTTTGCAGCTTTTGTATTTTTTTATCTAATTCTAGCTGGACCTCCACTTTCAAAGGCATTGGATCTTTCTTTTCTGTCTTAACCTTTTCCTTCATTGCGCTCCATGAGGCACCGGCCAGGAGTTGAGCTGTATTATCAGAAATAGAATAAATAGCAGGGTATTGTGATTCCTTGAAGATATTGACGTACATGTTGCCGGGACCTGCTGGTCTGAAATTACTAGTGACCAGAAATACAGCTGCAGCACCCTTCTCGCGTGCGCTCAGTATTTTTGCAAAGGCCGTTGCTGGCGAAAACCTGCCTCGGCCGCCCTTGAATCCTTCGGGTCCACCCTCTAAAATGAGAACCGCCTTTCCGCGCACATTTCCTGAACCATAACTGTTATACGTTGAATCAATGATACCATAACCGGCAAAAGTTACTTCCGAAAAATACATCGAGCCGCTATTATTGGATTGGAGGCTTGGCTGAAAATCCTTATTCACAACCAATTCCTTTCCATTAATAACCATCCGTGCCGATACCACTGAATCACGATATACAGGATAGGGTAGTTGGTAGCTGCCTTGATAGCCAGGTTGAAGGCCTAATGTTTTGAATGTGTTTTCAATGTATGCGGCTGCCTTGCGCTGACCTTCCGTGGCTGTTTCACGTCCTTCCATCTCCTTACTGGCTACCGTGTACAGGTGCTTCTTAAGATCGGTTTCAGTTATGGAAGCAGCAAAGGGCTTGGGGTTTGCCGATTTCTTCTGAGCATAACCGGCGAGGGATATCAACAAGACCAGAATGAACAGGGAATGGTATTTCATGCGACTGGATTTAAGGGGCTCAAACTAATCCAAAAGACTCATTATACAAAATCGAAGTCTATTCTGCTTGATATAGGGCTAACAGACACTTGATTGATAGGCATTTAGTTGTGCCAAAGGCAACCCTTGAGATAAACTCACCAAATTAGTGGGACACATGTTAAACATGATTAGTATCATAAAATAGACTGACTCATCTCATTTTGGTTGTCGGCACAATTGAATATATTTGTTTATTCAATTACCCACTTTTAACCTATCTGATAGATGAAGAATAACTCTCATCTTAGTAAGAGTGTATTTTGGATTATCCTTATTATTTCTTTCGCATTTAATTTTCTTTTAGCCTCTGGACAACAGGCAAAGAAATGGGTAGCCCCGGAATCGACCAGTGAATTGAAAAATCCATATAAGGATGACTCCGGTGTATTGCCGGAGGCAAAAAAGATATTCACGGCCATGTGCGTAGTATGTCATGGCGAATCAGGCAAGGGAAACGGGGCGGCCAGTGTGGCGATTATGCCCCATCCCGCCAATTTTCTTTCGATTGACATAGAAAGTGAAGGCGATGGCGCCATCTTCTGGAAGCTTACCAATGGCAATCCTCCCATGGCCTCGTACAAGCCGTTACTAACTGATGAACAAAGATGGAAGTTGGTTACATACATTCGTAAACTGGAAGAAAAAGACAAATCCCATGAAAAGAAAAAGTAAACTTCTTGGATCAATGGTTTGCATCCTGATCAGTTTTGGGATGGGAACAAGTGCCACAGCGCAGAACTTTTTTCAGGGGCAGACGAAGCTGACCATCGTCGGAAACGCCCAGGTGGATTACATCTCGGACAGTACTCAGTCGCAATTCAGGAACCTGGCCTTCAAGCCCATTTTCCTGGTGAGCTTGTCAGACAGGCTTTTCCTTGAGTCGGAGTTGGAAGTTGCCACCAATGCAGGAGGTGTGGAGTTGGTATTGGAATATGCGAACATGGTCTATTTTGCCAATCGCTATCTGACGCTGCATGCTGGCAGGTTTTTGCCTAAATTTGGCGCCTTCCGGGGCCGATTTGGTGAAGCCTATCTTCAACGATTTGTAAATAATCCTGTCGGT
Organism: Cyclobacteriaceae bacterium; assembly: GCA_043779735.1. Taxonomy (GTDB): domain Bacteria; phylum Bacteroidota; class Bacteroidia; order Cytophagales; family Cyclobacteriaceae; genus ELB16-189. Next base: position 7,327 of record JAYWDR010000541.1, read on the forward strand.
TTTGGTGATGGCGGCATCGGGTCGATGATCGAAACGGGAGTGGGGTTACAGGGAGGTGCTCAGGTTGGGGCTTCTAAAATAAACTACGATTTTTATGTCACAAACGGTCCACAACTATTAACGGGTTCTCCTTCTGAAGCCGGTCAGTTCGAGTATGAGGCTTATGCCAGTAACAATAAGGGTAAGGCTGTCGGGGGCAGATTTGGTTTCCTTCCTTTCTCAAATTCGAGCCTGGAAGTGGGATACTCTTTTCAATACAAGTCTAACACTGGAAACCGGTCGACTGCCTTTGAGAAGACTCCCTTTACAGCCCAGGCTTTTGATTTGAATTATTACAAAACCGTACCGGCTCTCAAAAGCCAGGTAAGGGTTGTCGGAGAATACAAAATGCTGGATGTTGGCAAACAGTCATTTGATGATGGCACAAATACTTCTACGACGTTTACTTTTGACAACAAAAGTACGGCCTATTACGTCCAGGGTTCCATTCGCCCCGCGGAGGTGGAAAGCGAGTTCTTTCGCTATCTTGAACTGGCTGTGCGGTATTCCGAATTCAATACGCCTGATGGCGCCCGCTGGTATGCCGATGGCCAGCGTCTGAGGACCCAGATGGCCGTCGGATTAAATTACTGGTATCGTTGGAATGGGGTTTTGAAATTGAGTTATCAAAAACAAAATGGAGTAGAAGGCTTTTACGCCCAGTTGGTTTACGGTTTCTAGAATCTTTTAACATCAAATGATCATGAAAAAATCTAAAATCATAATTATAACCTATCTTTTTTGTGCGCTCACTGTTATGTATTTGTATGGCTGTAAACCCACCCAGGCAATTTCAGATAAAATGGGTGCCACTCTATGGGGTGAAAATTGCCAGCGCTGCCATAATCTCCCACCGCCTACCATGTACAATGATGACCAGTGGAAAGCCATCTTAACACACATGCAGGTGCGCGCAAATATTACCAAGGAAGAAGCGACAAAAATCACAGAGTTCCTTCAGGCCAGCAATTGATGTGAATTGTGTAAAAAACAGACGATAAGATCCTGGGATTCAAATACGGGAAATTAGCATACTTGCTGCGAAGCGTGATTTGATCAATTTATTCAGGGCTTGAAGTCTAGAATGGTGACCGAGTTGGCAGCTACGGCATACAAAGTATCATCTGTCAGCAGTGCAAAGCGACAGGGAACGGGGAGAGTCAAGCTTCTCTTTTCATCTGTATAGAGATCAGTTGCTATCAGGCTGCCTCCTTTTGAATAGTACATCTCCTCACCCAGAAAGCCGAAACTCTCTATGCCCTTTTCACCCATTGTCTTGAGGTATTTTCCCAGCATGTTGAAAAGGAGA
>JAYWDR010000542.1:0-8661 GCA_043779735.1 Cyclobacteriaceae bacterium
TTCAGCACGTTTCCGAACACAAGGTATTTTATCACCTTTTCGTAATAGTTTTGAGTCTCTTCTACGACGTGGTGGGAGGAAACCCCCAGGCTTATGGCTCTCTTTTCAATTTCGGCCAACTCCTCGGTTGAAAATCCACCCGTATTTACTGTAAGTGTATGGACTTCATATCCAAGGTCTTTGGATAAATAGATTCCGCAATAGGAGGTGTCAAGTCCACCGCTAAATGCCAGTACTACTTTCTTTTTCATAAAGTCCTTCGAAGGCCCTTCTCCGCAGGGAGAGGGTGATGTGAGTTTTAGTTAGTTGAAATTTTTCTGAAGGCTACCAAAAGAAGAGGAAGCTTAGAATAGAACTCTTTTTCTCTTCGCCTTCTCCTTCGGCTTCATTCTTGCGCCAACTCTTCAGCATAACAAACTGCTTGAAACGAATCCAGCGTTCAAAGAGCTTAAAATTCTCTGCAAAGTGGCGCTTTCGATTGTTAAGTACCGGGCCCCTGGAGGCCGTTACGTACATTTCGGTCCTGGCCTCCTGAGCAGCTTTTTCTACCGGGTCGTACAGCATGGCAGTGCACATGCAGTTCTTGCGCTCCTTGCTTACTAATATGTCGTAGTTAACACAGCTCTTACAGCCAGACCAGAACTTATCATCGCTCGTGAGCTCAGAGTAGGTTACAGGTTCATAGCCCAGGTCTGAGTTAATCTTCATGACGGCCAGACCAGTGGTAAGGCCGAAAATCTTGGCGTCTGGATACTTCTTTCTTGACAATGCAAAGACCGTTCTTTTTATCTGGGTTGCTACACCTGACTTGCGAAAGGAAGGAGCCACGATGAGACCTGAGTTGGCCACATATTTTTCATCCTCCCAGGCCTCAATGTAGCAGAAGCCTACCCAATCCCCTTCGGCTGTGATGGCAATAACAGCCTTGCCTTCGTCCATCTTGACTTGAATATAATCCGGCGATCGTTTGGCGATGCCAGTACCGCGCGCCTTGGCCGATTCTGCCATCTCACTTGTGATGGCATCGGCATATTTTTTATCGTCCGGTGTTGCCTCCCGGACTATGATATTCTGGTCCACTGGGGTAAGTTTTGATTATCATGAATGAATTGAAAAATAGGAGCAAACGTTTCCGCCTAAGGGGAATCGCTAGCAAAGCAAGAAAGCTGGGGTATCAAATCCGTATCTGCCTTCGAAAACTTCTGATCACCATGGGAAGTGACATTAACCGGCTGCGAAGGAGGCTGCTGTAGCCTGTGAACGCTGCAAGGATGAAGTTGTTTTTCAAATTCGTTGTTCCAAGTTAATCGTTAACGATCATTTAGAAGCATCACCAAAACCTTGTACAAAACTAATTGATAATTGAATCACTTTACAATAGTTCCAGAACGAATTTCTAAAGAAAAGGATTTCTTATCTAAAGTTCTACTTGAAGCACCTACCTTGCGCGACCATAAATTATGGAAGAATTTCTCCGACAATACGGGTACTTCGCTCTCTCGGCCGGAACATTCCTGGAAGGCGAGACCGCCATCCTTGTGGCCTCATCATTGGTTCACACTGGCTTCTTCAAAGGCCCCTACACGGTCATTTTCGCCTTTTTGGGCTCATTCATGAGTGACTGGCTCTACTTTATTATTGGCCGCCTGAACGGAACATACTTTGTTGAGAAGCGGCCTAAGCTAAAAATGAAGCTTGCGCCGGCCCAGAATTTTTTCAAAACACATCGAATCCAGATACTATTCAGTTACCGGTTTCTCTATGGCTTTCGGGTGCTCCTTCCGCTCATGATCGGCATGAGTGACATCAAGATCCTTCACTTCCTTGGCTACAGCCTCTTGGCGGGTCTCCTTTGGGCAACGACTATCAGTACGGTCGGTTATTGGGTGGGGATCATTTTTGACCTGACCACAAGGTCTTTTGAGGAAAACGTGCTCTTGGTGGTGGTGGGTTTCTCCTGCCTGGGGCTTCTGGTAGGCTATTTTGTAAAAAGGATTACTGAGAAGAGTATAGGGTTATAGACCCTAAAGAGTTGACTTTGCTTCATATTCGATAACGGACTGATTGGCTAGCTCGCCTAAAGAAATGGCCTTCTTACAAGATGTTACTTTTGTGTCAGCGTTGACGGCTCCAGTTGAATGATTTGATTGTTTGGATTGAAGTGATCCACGTACCTGGTAAAAGGGCGCCCCGCAATAAATTCCTTAAGTTCTTTCTCAGCGATGGCCCGATTGCTTCCAATTATTTTCACGATAAAGACTCCGTCTCCTGGTTTTTCAATGGTGATGTTTGTCATCGGCGCGATTAACTATTGCTAAGGGAAAGTTAGTCATTAATGTTCACTCGTGCTGAGGCTGCTACCGTTTTTCTATTGAAACTCTTTCAGGGCAAAAGAAAGCTTCACTTGATAAACATTAGCAAAGACCAGATCATTGTCTATCGTCAATAACTGTTTGAGATCATGTACCGTCGGGCACAGTACGCAAATTGGGTATCTTCACGACAAATTCTGCTCCTTGACCGTAGTCAGAATGAACGGTGATGGTGCCCCCAATTTTTTGAATGGCTTCCTTGACTATGTAGAGTCCCAATCCCGACCCGGTACCGTTAGAGGACGCCCGGTAAAACATATCAAATATCTTTGGTTTCGCGTCTTCTGGAATTCCTTCACCATTATCTCGTATGCGAATTTCGGCTGACATTTCATTGGATTTCACCTGGACATCGAGGTAGGGATTTTCCTTTCGCATATCGGCATATTTGATGGCGTTGGAGATCAGATTTTTTAAAACGATCTCAAGCCGGGTTCCCGCTGTAAAAAATGTTCCTTCCTGCTCGATCCTAACTGTTTTCTTGATCTGGGTCACATTGTCCATGAACTGGAGTTGTTCGAAACTAGCGTTTACCATACTTTCAAAATTGATGGATTCTGGCTCCACTTTCAGCCGCGTGTTCCGGGAATGATCAACGATGTCTTTGATGAAATGGTCCAGGAGGAGGAGGCTCTTTTTCTGCATGTTCAGCAATTGCTCCATATTATCCATGTTTTTCTCGAGGCGGGCCACTTCAATCAGACCCAGCAATGAAGAAATTGGAGCTCTTAGATCATGCGAGGCGCTGTATACAAAGCGATCCAGTTCGGTATTGATCTTTATAAGATCATCGTTGCGATCCATCAACGCCTGTTGTGTGGTGATTCTTTCTGTGATATCACTTTCAATAGCAACAAATTGCACCACCATGCCGGACTTATCATGAATGGGTTGTACTTCAATAGAGGCCCAAAAGGGTGTCCCGTCCTTTTTGTAGTTGATGATCTCCACATCTTTAAACCCAAGTCCGGATTTTATTTGTGAACGGATGAAGTCAGCCACTTTCTTATCTGATCCTGGACCTTGAAGAAAGCTCCCCGGTTTTCTGCCAATTACTTCTTCCAACCTATAGCCTGTCACCCGGGTGAAGGCAGGATTTACCCATGCAATTCTCCCCTCGCGGTCTCCCAGTATTACCATGTTGGTGGTAGTATTGGCCACCATTGCCAGCTGCCTGTTCTCTTCTTCCGCTCTTTTTCGCTCACTCACATCGCGCACAATGGCCTGTATCTGTACTTCACCTTCCAGGTCAAGGCGATTGAGAGAGACTTCGGCTTCAAAAGGAGTGCCATCGTAGCGGATGTGTTGCCACTCAAAAAATTGGGGCTTGCCGCCTAGTACGGCATTAATTTTTTCCATGGCCGATTCTTCCGACAAGCGGCCATCAGGTTGTCGCAAGGGTGAATAGCGATACGGGGTTTGGCCTACAATCTGTTCTTTCGTACAGCCAAAAATCCTGAGCGTGGCATCGTTACAATCAACAAAGGTCCTATTGTCCATGGTGAAGATGGCGTCATGAGCTGAGTTAAAAAGCGTGCGTAGCCGAAATTCACTCTTTCTGATGATCTCTGGAGCCTTTCTACTCTCTGTAATGTCGTAGGAAACGCCAATGACGCTTTTGACTTTCTGCTGAGCATTTAATACGGGGGTCAATGTTGTGGAAAATGTAATGCCATCAGAGGTGGTCTCTGTAGAAACGTATTCGCCATTGAGCGCCCGTTGAATGTTATTCAGCAGAGCAGGTTCGTCACTGAATAAATCGAAAACCGACAGGCCAGACGCAGGACCGGGCTTTGAACCAAAGCAGGCAAGATCAAATCCTTTGGAAGCGGTTAATACACCATCTTCATCGATAAGGAAAGTTTCTACCGACCTTGGTATTACTCCGTTTATAAAAGGAGGTTCGGTTGCGGGGAGCACAACTTCGGAATTGTGGTTACCAGGCTCCGTACTTTTCATATGCAACCTTATAGAATTCCTATGAAAATATTTGTAAATTATTTAAGGAAAAACAAGATGTATATTTGTTGACTGAAATTGACCAAAATTAGCCGTTTAGCTCTACATTTTTCCCCCCGCAACTATCTGGAATCTAATTTAGCCAAATCGGCTGAATGTAAGAAATAGGAGATGCATGCGTGTTAGCTGAGTTACCTATCTTTGGATCTTCAATGTTCAAGATTCTGGTCGTTGTTTTTCTGGTTTTCTTTACAACCCTGGCATCTGCACAGCGGGATTCATCACGCCTTCAACGCATCGGCTTCAGTTATTTTAGTGAGGGCGGATGGTATCCTGGCTTTGCCTTCAACTATGAGAAAAAATTATTGGCCAACAGTTCGTTTCAATTACTGCTTGCTGCCAAGACTGGTGCATACTTTCACTATCAAAACCATACAGGCGTCTTTGTCATGATTCAATCCGGCCAGCGGTTTCGGCTTTATAAAGAATTGTACTTTGAGCATTTTCTAGGCATTGGTTACCTGCATTCTTTTTTGAATGGTGGAGATGCGTACTATGTCAATGCCACTGGCCAGGTGCAGAAAGCGAATGACGCGGGCAATCCACATTTTATGCCTTCAATCAGTGTCGGATTGAGCTATGATCATGCAGGGAAACTTCCTGTAATCCTATTTGTCCGGCCCATGCTTTTCTGGCAGATTCCGTTCAACCAGTCATCTCTGCTGCAATATGCTGTTGAGGTAGGTACTCTATTCAAGCTGAAGAAATGAGAGGACTGATATACATCCTATGCCTATTCGCTCTCATCTCCTGCCAGGAGGATATGTTTCGTGAAGGTGATTTCTTCTTCCTGATAAGCAAGGAAGCAAAAATGCCCGTCATAGTGCGCGGCAACAGAAGCTCCGGTGTGTTCATTATTTTCGTGCACGGTGGGCCAGGTGGAACGGCTTTGCAGAAAGTGGGACTTCCTGCTTTTAATGAATTGGAAAAATCGTACGCCACTGTATTTTGGGATCAGCGGGCTTCCGGCTCGTCACAGGGAAATAGTTCGGATGATCTGTTGACTCTTCCCCAGTTTGTAGAAGACCTTGACAAGCTGGTGGATTTGATCAGATACAAATACACCAACCCAACTATTTTTCTGATGGGTCACAGCTGGGGCGGGTGTCTTGGTACAGCCTACCTGGCGGACGCATCCAGGCAAAGCAAAATCAAAGGTTGGATTGAGGTAGATGGTGCACACAACAATCCCAAAGGAGATAGTCTTTCCCTGACTTGGGTGAAAGGATATGCGCAGCAACAGATCGATGAGCATAGGGAGACTGACTTCTGGAATTATGTACTGAACTGGTACGCCAAAAATCCAAACTTTACTTCCAATCAATTGGAGCACTATGCCTTCGTGGAAAAGGCGAATGGGTACATTCATGATCCTACAGTAATAAGAAGTCCTGCAACTTTCCCGGGGTACACATTTGATTATATGTTCAATTCACCCGCCGACGTTGCCATGGCCCTGACCAACTACAACCATGTACTAAAGACTTTTGTTATTTCTGACATAGACCTTACCCTTAAAATGAAGAATATCACTCTACCGTCACTCATCTTGTGGGGACAATTTGATGGGATTATTCCGTTTTCGATGGCTACCCAAGCTCTTAATTCCCTGGGCACTATTGCGCCAAAAAAAAGCATAACGTTGTTGCCTAATTCAGGTCATGTAGGCTTCTACGAAGAACCCGAATTGTTTGCTGCTACGGTGGGTCAGTTCATAGAGATGTATAAATAAGGGCACCTCTAAAAACTCCTTGTACCCTTCTCTTCCGGAGAAGGGTGACGGGTTGAGGCCATAAAAGACAAGGTTTTTAGAGATGCCCATAATGTAATTGAGGAATTTGGACTATGTGCTATCACAAACAAGACAGGGCCATTGCCTCCGAACTTGAAATGCGATATGAGGCTGTGCTGAGGGACGTTCACTATGAGCCGTCATACCACGAGAATGGATTTGATTTCAAATCTTCACCGGTGATTACGGTGCAGCGGCCAAAAGAATTTCAAATGTTCAAGTGGGGACTAGTGCCCTGGTGGACAAAGACGGCGGCAGATGCCACTCAGATAAGAATGAGAACACTCAATGCGATAAGTGAGGAAATGTTTGAAAAGCCGGCCTTCAGCGATTCGTTGAAGGAGGCGAAACGTTGCTTGATACCGTGCACGGGATTTTTTGAATGGCGTTGGCTCAATGGGGGAAAAAATAAATACCCGTATTTCATCTACACCAAGAATGAACCCATCTTTTCACTCGCAGGTATTTGGTCAACATGGTTGGATAAGGCGACCGGGGAGGAGATCAATACCTATAGCGTTCTTACTACCCGGGCAAATCCATTGCTGGAAAAGATTCACAACTCAAAAAAACGGATGCCCATCATTCTCCAGCGTGAGTTTGAAAAAGACTGGTTAAATGCTACCCTTGCAAAGGATGATGTGGTAGCCTTATGTGAACCCATTGATGATTCGTTGCTCTGTGCCCATACGGTTTCAAAAATGATTACCGACCGGAAAGTGGAAGATAAAAACGTGGAAACGATTTCTGCAGCGTTCGACTATCCTGAATTGGCCTTGATTGATTCATGATTTTGAAGTTAAGTTGTCCATCATCTCCTTGCCGTTGTTCTGTTTTTTGGTTTGGGTACGGAGTTCTTTTCAACGATGTATAACAACATCTGAGGGAAGGTGGCATGCAGTGAATTCCTGCAAAGGATTTCATTTAATACTGGATTAACGAACCGGTTACCAAATTTTACGAAAGCATCCAATTCGCTGGTATTCCTGGGCTGTTGCAATAGAAACTCCTTGAATTTTTTCTCCCATTCCTTTTTGTTAAAACCGAATCGGTCTCTTAATTCATTGAGCAGGATATCAATGTGCATCAAATCAAAATGGTCGGTAATAACCTGAGGAGTCACATTATCACCTGATTAATTGTAATTGAGGTTCGTTGATTTGCCATTTGATCAATTCATCGATCTCTGAAAAAAATGGTTCATTGGTCAGCCGGGTAGTGGCCTTCTTTTTGAATTGCTTTACGACGGATCTGTATTTATCCAGGTCGACATTGGTTTTGGTCACGCTTAGAAGTTTCTCCTGAATGGATACCAGTTCATACGTGCCAGCCTTGGCATTGAACTTATAATCAAGATAAGTGGGCAAATCAGTGAGCAACCGGTTAATTAATGTGTCGCGGTGCTGGTTCAACACTTCACGAACCTGAAAAAGCTGGACATAGGGGTCCGTGGCAACAATGTTCTTATTACCGATTAACGAAGATTGAATGGTTTTCATACTTTTAGGATGATGCAAAGGCAAACATATTAAATACTAATATAATTAGCAATTAAAACTAATAAAATTAGTATTATGACCCTTGATTGCCGTTTTTTGGCACTATTGAGCCATTTTATTAATGCGGTAAGTGAATATTGGTTGGCAATTCACAAGGAGCGATCATGGAGCTAATGATGAAGGAGTATCCGGGTAGAGTGAAAGCTGATGCGACAGACAAGGTCTTGCAGGTTGACAAAATGGAATTCACCATTTTCTCAGAATGAGTTTGGGATTATCCATCAGCCAGTTAACTATACTGTCTTATAGTTTTGGTTTTTAGTTTTCACCCTAGCCGAATTGTTCTCCCCTCGTTGTTCATAACTTGGTTGAAAAGTTGTGCGGTTCTTTTTGCCCTTTTGTTTTGTAGAATCTATCCGGACAGTTACGTTTATATCACTAAGTTGAAAGTTAACGACAGGGTTAAACGTTACCGGAAAACAAAGATTATTATCTTCGGATAGTAAGGATAAAAAAGTCGGTAGTGAATGATTGTGTCCACGAGAAGGGTCCTTAGGGAAAACTGACGGGAGCACGAAATCCAGAGCAGCGGTCGCAAGATTGCTGAGGCAAGTTTTAGGTTGGGAGGATAGGCTTAGGGTTGTGCGTTGACTACGGTTGATGTATAACAAAGACGGGAAAAGTCAAGCAATTGATCTTTTCCCGTTTTTTATTGTCCAGACTCAGCGCGTTGAGCGTTGGATAACTCATTGCAAATAAGCTAATTTGTCCTAATCTTCTCAGATGATAGTTCGGTTATTTAATGCATTTCTGATACTTAGCCTTTCACTTTTCGGATGTTCCAGGAAAGCTGAGAAAGAATCGGTACAGGAAAAAAACGCAATACCCTATACTATCCTCAAGGCTTTTCCCCATGATGTGACCGCATTTACTCAGGGGTTGACGGTATACGACGGTCGGTTGTTTGAAAGCACCGGAC
>JAYWDR010000543.1:0-8639 GCA_043779735.1 Cyclobacteriaceae bacterium
GTGAAGAAGGGAAGTAACATCGTCATTCTGCCGATCCACGTCGTCCATTACATTGAGGCGTTTGACGATTATGTGAAAATCTACACGAAAGAGGGTTTCTATCTGAAAAAGAAAACGATGGCGCATTACGAAAAAGCGCTTGACACGAAACTGTTTGTGCGCGTGCATCGCTCCTATTTATTAAACCTCCAGGAACTTACGCGGATTGAGCCACTGGAAAAAGATAATCATGTGGCGCTGCTGAAAAGCGGCGTTCGCATTCCACTTAGCCAAGGTGGATACGGGAAATTGAAAGAAGTGCTGGGGATTTGAAGGGAGAATGCATTTCCCTCAGATTCTCGCAGATTGAGCCCGCGCAGATTTATGCAGAACTAATCTGCGGTATGGTATATTAAGATCTGCGAAGATCAGCGGGAAATGCATTAAAGCCCTCCATCCAAGTATGCTCTTGGTGATTGGTCAGACGAGGGCTTCCTTCAGGAATGCAACCAAAGGCTTCATTGCCTTGCTTGCTTCCGCCAGTTGTTTCAAAAATTTCTTATCCATTACCTCAGCATCAGAAAAGGCATGCGATACAATGAAGCTTTTGTTCTTAATCCAATCCAATCGAGGGTGGTCTTTGCCGTAGCCTTTGGGCACCGTTTTCAGTTTGTCAAAATCACGAAAGCCTTTGAACCACTTCTTGAATTTCTTGTCGTTCAAAATTTTTGCCAGCCTATCCCCACTGTAATCAATCTCCTGCCGGACTTTCGAAAGATTCCCCGGATCGGGCATATAGATCCCCCCTGCAAGAAAGCAGCCGCCAGGCTCAATATGGAGATAGTAACCCGGCTCCTGCACAAGTTTCCCATTGGGCGAAAAACCAGCGCCCATGTTGATCTTGTATGGCACTTTATCCTTGCTGAATCGAACATCCCGGTAAATTCGAAAAGGCAATTTTTTCGGGTTGAGGCCCGACAATTCCGGGTTGAAGGCAATCAGTTCCTTGAGGAAGTTCCCTACAACCGCTTCAAAGTATTCCTTCGCCAGCAAGTAGGTGCCTTTGTTCCTTTCAAACCATTCGCGGTTATTGTTCTTCGCCAGACTCTTTAGGAATTTGAGGATAAAGGGAAGATCCATAAAGGTGGTATTTTTTACATCTGCCGAATTCCTATCAGCACTCGAATTTCATAATTTATTAACGAACATCAGAGGAAACAAGGATCATAATTTGGGTCAGCCATGCAGGACCTTATCTGGAGGCCGCGCAACGATCATAATTTTTATTCCCCTTCTCCAATCGGAATCATAACAGGCCGCTCCTAAGGGGCTTCGTCAACAATCACTTGATGAAGATGCTACAAACAGGTTGCACCAAGCATAGCAGCTTGATTCAAAAGGCATCTAATCCTACCTAAAATATCCTGGATTTAATACAACTACCCGGAATTTAAAGAAAATCCACAACCTTCTCCAACGCCATCCTTCTCGAAGCCTTCACGAGTATGATTGCATTGTGGATGGGATTTGTTTTCAATTCCTCCACCAGTAAATCTCGCGAATCAAAAAATTTTCCAGCCGGGAATGTGGCCTGCACAGCCTTCAACAGGGTTCCACACAAATACGCCTCCTGTATCTTCTTTTCACTTAACAGCTCCAAAATTTTTCTGTGTTCAGGTTCCGCCTCGCCTTCCAATTCATACATATCACCGAGTATTACTGCCTTCCTTACTCCCTCCATGGCTGAAAAACTTTCAATGGCGGCGGCCATTGAGCTGGGGTTGGCATTGTACGCGTCCAATATAATGGTGTTGTCTCCTTTCCTGATCACCTGCGATCGCATGTTGTCAGGGACATATTCCTTGACAGCCTGGTTGGCGGCATGTGGCTCGATTCCAAAATATTTTCCGACACACAACGCTACAGCAATGTTCTCAAAATTATAGGAGCCGATAAGCTGGGTTTCAATTTCTTCTTTGCTCTCCGAACGTACGGTCAGAAAAGGATTGGCTCCAAGAAGATCGCAATGGTAGTAATCTCCCAAGGCTGGATAAAATATGGGGTTAGTAAATCGCTTCGCCATATTAGCCAAAATTGTGTTTTGCGAATTGATGAACACGGTGCCGTCATTCGTGATCAGATGTTGGTACAATTCCGTCTTGGCGCGGATGATATTTTCAAATCCGCCAAAGGTGCCGATGTGCGCCTTCCCGATGTTAGTAATAAATCCGTGGGTTGGGTTGGCTATTGCACTCAGTCCCGCAATCTCACCAAGATGATTCGCCCCCATCTCGATCACGGCCATCTCATGGGATGGATCGATTGATAAAATGGTCATCGGAACACCAATGTGATTGTTAAGATTGCCTTTGGTGGCAAGGGTCTTGAATTTCTTGCTGAGCACTGCATGAACAAGTTCCTTGCTGGTTGTTTTTCCATTGGAACCGGTCAAACCGATCACTGGAATTTTCAACTGATCCCGGTGGTGGCGTGCCAGACTCTGCAGGGTTTGCAGAACATTGTCCACCAAAATGCAGCGGTTCCCGTCGTATTTCTTGTCATCCACTACGGCATAACTCGCCCCTAGTGACAAGGCCTCCAGTGCAAACTCATTGGCATTAAAGGTCGGGCCCTTCAAGGCAAGGAATACCGAACCGGACGTGATCTGGCGCGTATCGGTAGATACTTTACCGCTTTCTAAATACTTTTGGTACAATTCAGCGATTTTCATGTTTTTTTCAACGCTTGAAGATACAGCTAGAAAATATCCAGCGTTAATGAGGTGTAAACTATTTGTGTTGCGGTTCCTGCTTTTGCTTCTGGCACCCCTCTCAGCCCTGTCCCAATTCACCTACACGATCGATCAGTCCATTCCTGTAGAGGTGAATGGCTCTACCCTATTGAACCCCTGGGCCGGTGGATTGAATTCGGCACAAGTCAATACTATGGACCTCAATGCAGACGGGCAGTCCGACCTGGTCATCTTCGACAAGGCCTCATCAAAGATCACTACTTTTCTGGCATCCAATGCTTCCTACCACTATGCCCCGGAGTATGAAGTCCTGTTCCCTTCCGAGCTCAGCACCTTTGTAGTCCTGCGTGACTATAACTGTGATGGTAAAAAGGATCTTTTCACTTTTGGGCAGATTGGCATTTTTGTTTTTAAAAATGTCACCCAGCCGGGCAAGCCACTGTCATGGAAGAAACTTTCTTTCTTCAATTCAGACACTGGATTTAAGAGCGATGTATTGCTAACCCAAGGTTTTTCAAAAGTCAACTTGCTGCCCGGAACTAACGACCTGCCCAACTTTGCAGACATGGATGGCGACGGTGATCTGGATGTCTTAAATATGAAATTTGTGGCTCCCAGTCAGGCTGAATACCACAAGAATTTTAGCATGGAGCTTTACGGCACCTGCGACTCGCTTGCCCTGGTGCGACAGACCCAAGCCTGGGGAGGCTTCCTGGAATGCAGTTGCGGAAAAATTGCCTTTGGAAGCCAGACCTGCGCACAGATCGGGGGTCGCATAGAACACACAGGAGGAAAGGCGCTACTTACTTTTGACGCTGACAATGACGGAGATCAAGACCTTCTATTTACGGAAGAAACCTGTTCAAGAATATATTACATGGAAAATCAGGGCGATGCCATCGTGGCTGTGATGAATAGCCTTTCATTGTTCCCCGCTTCTAATCCGGTTGGCATCCTATCATACCCTGCCCCATACCTCGAGGACGTTGACTTTGATGGCAAGGCAGATTTGCTCTCTTCGCCAAACCTATATACCCGCAATCAATTGAGCAACGACTTCAAACAGTCGTTGTGGTTCTATAAAAACACCGGTACCAATCAACTGCCAAGCTTCTCGTTTGTGAAAAGTAATTTCCTGCAGGAGGATATGATTGACGTCGGTGATTTTTCAGCACCAGCCTTCGCTGATATTGACCAGGATGGGGATGAAGATCTTTTCATCGGTAAATATGTCGACGTTGGTCTTCGAAGCACGATTTCCTATTACAAAAATACCGGGACCACTATTGCGCCCTCCTATACCTTAGTCACAGACGATTTTATTGGCCTTTCCATTGCCTCTTTCATAAATATCAAACCTCAATTTGCAGATGTTGACAAAAACGGAGGGCTTGATCTGGTCTTCACGGCCACGAATCCTCAAAACAATATTACCAGTCTCTATTATGTGCCCAGCAAGAGTTCAACTTCGCCCTCCTTTGGCGGACAGCAGGTACAAGTACTGACACTTACTCTCAGTGTCAATGAAAATGCAACCATGATGGATATTGACCAGGATGGGAAGCTTGATGTGTTGATTGGAAGGTCGACTGGTGCGTTGGAGTACTGGCGAAACACTGGTGTCGGCAATAAATTTGCGCTTGCCAATGACAAATTTCTTGGCCTTGGGCAGAGTCCCCTTCGTCAATACATAACCGCCGTGGTCGGAGATGTGGATGCTGACGGCCATGATGACATGGTAGTGGGTGACCAGTTGGGCCGCTTATATGTGTACGGGGATTTTCGTACCCTTGGAACCAATCCCCAGCCTGTCACCAATCTGGTGTACGATTCCTTTTCTAAGTCCTATACGAACAGAAATTTTGGGGGAAGATTGAGACCCACAATTGCCCACTTATTGGGGAATACCCAACCTGAAATTGTTCTCGGCAACACGCTCGGGGGGATCTTTGTACTTAAAAATGATAATGGCCAGCCGTTGTCAGATCAGCCTTCCATTACGCTCTTCCCCAATCCCCTGAAGGCCGGACAATCGCTTTCCATAAAGGCAGATCGAAACGTAAGAATGGAGATATACACCTCCATGGGCCAACACATTGGATCCTCACAATTCATACCTTCAAATCAGATAATATCCTATCCACTTCAGGGTATGGCCCCCGGAATCTATATTGCCCGCTTTACAGCCGGTGCGCAGACGCTGGCCAAACGATTCATCATACAGTAATTTCAGACTATGCACCAACATGTTGCCATCATTTTTGACATGGACGGCGTATTGGTAGACAGCAATCCGTTTCATAAGATTGCCCTTCGGCAGTTTTGCCGACAACATGGTCACGAGCTTAGCGAACAACAACTGCGTGAAAAAATATATGGCAGGACCAACAGGGACTGGCTGACGAATCTCTTTGGCAAACTGGCTGAAGAACAGCTTTTGGCATTTGCCAACGAAAAGGAAGCCCTCTTTCGTGAAGTCTACAAGCGTGATATCGTAGCATTAAAGGGCCTGCGTACTTTCCTCGATCTCCTTGATCGGTACCAGATTCCAAGAGCCATCGCCACCTCCGCACCACGAGCCAACGTGGATTTTACACTTTCGAAAACAGGATTAGAAAAATATTTTTCGGTGATCCTGGATGACACCTTTGTCTCACGCGGCAAGCCTGACCCGGAGATCTATATCAAAACGGCTGCCGCCCTGGGGCTCCCCAACGAGCAATGCATTGTACTCGAAGATTCCATTTCAGGGGTAGTTGCGGGTAAGCGGGCAGGATCGAAAGTCATTGGCATAACAACCACACACTCTGCCGGAGAATTGACAAACACGGATTATGTTATCACCGATTTCGAAGGATGGGATCCGCAGGTACTAATTTCAAAAATTAACCTAACCCCTCAAACGAGTTGAAGAGGAGGGCTTACAGCCCTTAACTGGGATTCAAAGGCTAATCGCATTATTTTTGGACCCCCTTGGATAATTCGGGGCCTTTTGTCGATATTTGCAATCCTTTTTAAGGAAAGCTTTAAATATCAATGAGTTATGGCGAGGGTGTGCGAAATTACCGGAAAACGTCCGCATGTTGGAAACAAAGTTTCCCATGCCAATAATAAGTCCAAGAGAAAGTTCTACCCAAACCTTCAAACGAAGCGCTTTTTCATCCCTGAAGAAGACAAGTGGATTACGCTAAAACTTTGCACCAAGGCCATCAAAACCATCAACAACAAAGGTATTGCTGCTGTATTGAAAGAGGCCCGCGAAAAAGGAATATTGGCACACTGATTTAAAACAAGAATACAATGGCAAAAAGAGGCAATCGAATCCAGGTGATATTGGAGTGTACAGAACACAAAGCAACAGGACAGCCGGGCATGAGCCGATATATTACCACGAAGAACCGCAAGAACACCACCGAGCGTGTTGAGTTAAAAAAATACAACTCACTCCTGAAGAAGTATACGTTACATAAAGAAATTAAATAATCATGGCAAAGAAAGTAGTCGCATCGCTAAAGAAGACCGATGGTAAGAGCTTCGCAAAAGTGATCCGTGCGGTAAAGTCAGAAAAGACAGGGGCCTACACGTTCAGAGAAGAAATTGTGCCAACAGAATTGGTGAAAGAGGCTTTGGCTAGGAAGTGATAAAAATAAGAGTTTTCCATTAAGGTCCCCTCGTGGGACCTTTTTGTTTGAGATCGATATCCCTTTGCAGGCACAGTGCGGCCTTTCACAGTAGGTCAAAAATAAGATGTCTATATTCAATAGTTTTTTTTCCAGAGAGAAGAAAGCTTCACTTGACAAGGGTCTTGAGAAGTCAAAAGAAAGTTTCTTTGGCAAGCTGACCAAGGCGCTTGCAGGCAAATCAAAAGTAGATGATGAGGCACTAGACAGTCTCGAAGAAATTCTTGTCGGTTCTGACGTGGGGGTCGATACCACGCTAAAAATAATTGAAAGGATTCAAAAAAGAGTGGCCCGGGACAAATACATAGGCGCCGATCAGTTGAACGCCATCCTTAAGGAAGAAATTGCCGCGCTGCTATCAGAAGATAAATCAGAAGAACATGTTGATTTTGAAACGCCCATAGGCATTAAACCTTATGTGCTTCTGGTAGTGGGGGTGAACGGCGTGGGCAAAACAACCACTATCGGAAAACTTGCAGCTCAATACAAATACAAAGGGAAAAAGGTTATCCTTGGTGCAGCCGACACCTTCCGCGCGGCAGCTGTAGAGCAGCTTAAACTTTGGGGTCAACGAGTCGGTGTACCCGTTATTTCAAAAGGCATGAATACCGATCCGTCGGCCGTTGCATTTGATACAGTAACAGAAGGCATACGTCAAGGCATCGACGTCATCATCATCGACACCGCGGGTCGCTTACACACAAAAGTAAACCTGATGACGGAGCTTTCAAAGATCATGAGGGTAATTCAAAAGGTGATTCCAGAGGCTCCGCACGAAGTACTCCTGGTACTCGATGGTAGTACTGGTCAGAATGCCGTTGTCCAGGCAAGAGAGTTTACAAAAGCCACGCGCGTGACGGCGCTCGCTATTACCAAACTGGATGGCACTGCCAAGGGTGGAGTGGTTATCGGCATCTCTGAAGAATTTAAGATCCCTGTAAAGTATATCGGGGTAGGGGAAAAGGTTGAGGACCTCCAGGTATTTAATAAATCGGAGTTCGTGGATTCACTGTTCAGAAATAAATAAGCCTGCGAAAGTTCTCACCATTCTAATGGCGGCTATTTCGCAATGGGCATCGGCTTCTTCTGCTTTACTATCGGAATACTCCAAAAGATCTGGTAATTGAATCCCCAATAAATACCTTCTCCATGTAAGCCATAGCCGGGGATATCATACGTGGTCATTTGCGTATCGCCTTTTACATTCGGCGCAAATTTCATACGCGCTGTGTACCCCATCCAAAATCCACTAAAGAATTTTACTCGCAGTCCCGTTGTAAGTTCAGCCCAGGTTGCAGTTACCGTTGAATTATTCAGGAACCGCTTCGTTTCGCCAAAATACGGATCGACACTAACGATCGTCGCTGACTCGCTAAACGAGGAATGACCATACCGAATGCCAAAGAAAAACATATTGCGGTCGGGATCCTTTTTGAGCAGATTGATGTCTGCTCCCAGCCGCCAATACGTGCCGGCATTCTGGTAGGCCCCGTTGAAGGGGAGGCTATAATTTCTTGTCAAGTATCCATAGTCGAATGTGACGTAGTATTTTCCACAGTCCACATCTACATTTGCTTCCCACCCGGAAAAAGTCTTGTCTGTGTTGCTTTTGATAAGACTAATCAGGTCAGTGCCTGCGCGAAGTGAACGCGGGTAGAATTTAACCTTAAGGCTATCTGTTTTCTTTGCCTTTTGCGCAAAAGAAAAAGTGACTAGCAGGCACAGAAGCAGGCTACAACTTAATTTCAAGGTTCGTCGTTGCACCGGTTGATAATTGACTGTTTACAACTTTAGGTTCGCGCACAAACGAACTTGATAAGACTGACAAATTAGAGAAATATGCATATCCTCCGCATTCAGGACTGACAACAAAATATTGTTTTACATAAGTAAGCTTCACTGAATCCGTTTTACTATTCACGGTATCTCCTTTAGGGTAATACTGTAATGTGAAGGTGGTTTGCAGCACACGAGGGCTAACCGGAAGTTTAAGGGTTGAAGTCTTCTTGTTTTTGTAGAATACACTGTCAGTGCCCGAGACCCTGATAACTACGAAAGTCACCGTATTGACCGAATCACTTTCTGCCATTTTTAAAGAAATTTTGACATTATTCGTCGCAGTGACCAGGCAATCAGGTTGGCTGAGGCATTTAGAAAGCAAAAGAATGATGATTGCAGCGAGTAAAAATCTCACGAAAGGGAATTTATTTTCAAATATAGAGGTTCAC
>JAYWDR010000544.1:0-2999 GCA_043779735.1 Cyclobacteriaceae bacterium
CAGGTCGGTAATAATCTCTTCGGTAAGTCCGTCGCTGAAATATTCGTCGTCTTTGTCGGGACTGTTGTTTTCGAAGGGGAGGACTACGATGGATTTTTCTTTGGGAGGATAGCCAGAGTTCAGCGGTGTTGAAACACCCAACTCATCTTTCACCAACCCCATGCCTATCAACATAGCATTGAACCTCGTGTTGGACCGCAACGGATCAAGGTAGGGGTCGATCTTCAAGTACCATAGAAGGGGTGCGCGTTCATCATAAGCCTGTTCCAGCCAATGCATAGCTTGCTCGCTATCTCCGAGCCCGAGATAGACCAGGGCAATTTGGTACGAAAAAGTCTTCTTTGGAGTAGAGAGTTGCTTCAACTCTTCCAGTATTTTTAGGGCTTCTTGTTTGAAGCCTGCCGCGGCATAAGCATTTCCAAGCCAGCCCTGGTAGTAAGGCCCGTCCCCCGAAAACTTGACTGCCTTTTGAAAGGCTGAAATTGCTTCCTGATGACGTCCTGAGCTCGCA
Organism: Cyclobacteriaceae bacterium; assembly: GCA_043779735.1. Lineage (GTDB taxonomy): Bacteria > Bacteroidota > Bacteroidia > Cytophagales > Cyclobacteriaceae > ELB16-189. Next base: position 512 of record JAYWDR010000544.1, read on the forward strand.
TAGGCAACTCCCAGGAACCAATACGATAGGTAGAAGGTTGGGTCAAGCTTGATTGCAAATAAGCATTGTGTTATTGCCGGATCATGCTGCCTCTTCCAGTAGTAAGGAAACGAAACGTTTGCGCTAATGATTGGGGAGAGGGGGTCAAGTTGCTGGGCTTTTTTCACTTCATCCATCGCTTCGTCTATCCGGGCCACAGCGCCCAGATGCCAGGTGTAGTACAAATGGGCATCAGCATAGTTTGATTTTAGTTCGATAGCGCGTTTGTATTGCTGTTCTGCCTGAGACCACTTCCAATCTAGACAATAGTTATATCCCAGCGTCGCATGCGCCTCCGCAAGGGTATCATCGATTTCAACAGCTCTTGTTGCGAAACGCTTCGCTTTTGAAAATGCCTCTTGCTGATCCATATATCCAGTCCAGGCTGCCCCGTTGAAGCTCATGGCTAGCCCGGCATATGCCGGCGCATAGTGTTCATCAGTCTCAATCGCACGTTGAAAGTATTCAATCGCCTTGCTAACATTTTCGGGCGTTAGCATCCATAGGTGGTAATAGCCCTTCAAATAAAAATCATGGGCATCCGTGTTTTTCGTATGACGTATTCGTAGTGCTTGATCTTCGGTGTCAGTGAGCTGAAGCTCCAATGCCCTTACGATCTCCTCAGCAACTTTTTCCTGGATATCGAAGACATCTTCCAACGTACCCCGGTATTTGTCAGCCCAAAGGTGAGCATCTATAGCAGCCTCAATAAGCTGAGCGGTGATCCTCAAATCCTTTCCCTGTTTGCGGACACTTCCCTCGAGAACGTACTCCACTCCAAGTTCTTTCGCGATTTCTTTCAGCGGTTTCTTCGTGCTCTTGTAATGCATCGACGATGTTCGGGAGAGCACTTTCAACGAGCTGATGCGGGAAAGGTTTGTGATGATCTCCTCCGTCAGTCCATCGCTGAAGTATTCCTGGTCCTTTTCCGCACTCATGTCCTCAAACGGAAGGACGACGATGGATTTGCCAGGCGGCGACTTCGTTTCTTTTGCTACACTTTCTTGCGGTGGAGAATAAAAATCAGGATTGCCAAAGTTCTTTAAACCCGTAATGATCTCTTTAATGGCATTCGCTACCTTATTGACCTGGTTGCGGTACTTTGTTTTGTTCAGGTTTTCCGAAGGATCATCGTCGGGGCTTAGCGGCCGGTTTACGCCGGGCTCTTTATAAATAAACTCTACAGCCCGCAAGACAGAACCTATTTCAGTTTCCAGAACTTTCTGATCCCCAGCATCGAGGCTATGAATTTTTATCGGAAGAATCCGGCTGGACACATTTCCATTACTCAACTTTATATCTCTTCCGAACGAATCTTCCTTCGCCAATTTGTTGAACGCACAAAACTCCTGCTGCCAGGCAAAGGATTTGGTATCGCAATAAGTCTGGGAGATGATGGGAATGAAGATGAGGCACTTGAGTTTGCCTTCCACCGTTTTGTCAACATGGTGGGTTTCGAGCAGGCCATCGTGGGGATTTTCATCGAAATAGATGGAAATATCTTCCTTGAAGGTGGCTTCGAGTTCGGACTTTAATGCACTGACAAACTCCGTTACCCAACGGTCACCTTTATTGTCCTTTTGGCGGTAGGAGATAAAGATGTCGTACTCGTAACCGGGGAGGAGGGAGGGCATTGTCAAATATAGTGAAATGCGATTTGGCTATTGGCCCTTGGCCTTTAGCAGACTTTGTAACTTTCGTAGGGCGCTTGTTTCTACCACGTGCCCGTTGCGAGCCATCAGTTGATTGCTAAGGAAACCGCAATTAACCTTGTACTTTTCACGAGGCTGCGCGCATCGACTTCGAAGAAAATTCATGGCTATGCATCTCCGATCAACTGGCGCACCGGCACGCGTCACAGACGTCGCGCCATAATAATGGTTAAGTAAAGAAGATGTTTGTAGTCATGTTCAAATTGGCCAATTTCACATGAAGGCCTTTTAAGAAAGTTGCTGAAAAATCAACAACAGATATTGTCGCTAATCCGGAAAGTTTAACTTGGCGATCATGGATTTAACCCTGGGGTCTTTGCGCATATCCTTCATGAACGGATCTGTCTTGAGCCTCCAGAGCATAGCTCCGTCTTTTAACTGGAATGCTTTTTCCAGGCATGCAACTGCTTTGTCGGGTTCTTTGCGGTATGCATACACCAGGGCAGGGTAATAGTAAGAAAAATCTTTTGTCTTCGGCGCGGCCATCAACTGACCCAGCATTTGCTGTGCCTGAACGGGTTTGCCAATTAGCTGATAATAGAGAGCTTGCTCAAATAATTTATACAATGGGTGTGATTCCCTTTCAGCACATAACAAAGCGGCTTTGGCATCGCTCATCAGGACGTGGAGTTGTATCTCCTCGCGTGCAGAGAACAAATAATCGGGGCTCAATTCCAGAATTTTGGCATAGGCCTCTTTTGCTTTTATTAACTGTCCGGTATACATCGAGCACAATG
>JAYWDR010000545.1:0-2998 GCA_043779735.1 Cyclobacteriaceae bacterium
TGCGTTTGAAGAAGGGTGGTGTACATAATCTGGCTTTGAGTCGAAATTTAAGTTATTGAAACGACATAATCGTTCAAACACCTTGCTTTTTACTAGCTGACAGCAATGCTAAGGATGGCAGAAAGAAACCTAAACTTTCCTTCCGGCCCCTGGTAAGTCTTCGGTTGCCGACAGCCAGGCTCGTGGGCCTTGGCAATAGGTCACTTAAAACTGCCGCTCCCCAAAAAACTGTGGCACATGTCCGAACCTATACTTACCTTTTATTCAAATTACGGCCCTTATGAAAGTCTGTCTATTCTCAATTCTATTCTGGAGCTTTTGCACACTGTCTTTCGCGCAGGGCACCCTCGGCTACCAGCGGCCACCTGAAGAAATTGCCAAGCTTGTGGAGGCGCCACTCACTCCGGCCGTTGTGGTTTCGCCCGACAAAAGTTGGATGGCGCTGATGGATCGTTCGGATTACCCCAGCATAGAAGAGCTCTCACGACCCGAGTTACGAATAGCAGGGCTCCGAATTAATCCTGATAATTTCGGGCCGAGCAGGAATAACTTCTTCATCGGATTAAAATTGAAGAGCCTCAAAGACATGAAAGACCACGTGGTGAGCGGCCTTCTGTCTCCGGTCCAGTTCAGCAATTTCAATTTCTCGCCAGACAGCAAGAAGGCGACCTTTCTTCAATACTTTCCCGACCGCATTGAACTTTGGATTGTGGACCTGACTACATTCTGTGCCCGTCCTCTTACCAGGAGAAAAGTAAACGCCACGCTTGCCAACCCGGTTGCGTGGTTAGCCAATTCAAATCAAGTCATCTTCCTGGCTATTGCCACAGAAGGTAAAGCACTTCCTCAACCAACCCGTGTACCGGGTGGCCCGGTAATAGAGGAGAACCTGGGCAAGAAAGCTCCCTCCCGCACCTATCAGGACTTGTTAGAGAATCCGTATGATGAGGCCTTGTTCGACTACTACTGCACTTCGCAACTTTATTCTGTCTCAATAGAAGGCACTGAAAAAACAATCGGAAGCGCACGGGTGTATGATTCACAAAGCCCTTCTCCGGATGGATCACTTATACTTACGGAAGTTGCGCACCGCCCCTATTCCTATTTAGTCCCTGTTAATTTATTTCCCCATCTGGTAGAGCTTATCGACATGAATGGCAAGGTCATCCAAAAGATTGCAGACATCCCGCTAGGCGACAATATCCCGGTGGGTTTCAGTGCCGTCATTAAGGGGCAACGCAATCATGCCTGGCGACGCGATCAACCTGCCACCTTGTATTGGCTTGAAGCGCAAGATGAAGGCGATCCCAAAATGAAGGCCGCCACACGTGATAAACTATTTCAATGGACTTCACCCTTTAGCGGACAACCGCAGGAACTGATCAGTCTACCGCTGCGGTATGCAGGCGTCATCTGGGGCAATGAAAAAATCGCATGGGTGTATGAGCGGTGGTGGTCTGACCGCAAGGAGCGCGTCTACCAAATCGATCCCAGCAATCCGGTTAAAAAGAAAACTGTATTTGATCGCTCTTACGAAGATGTCTATAACAATCCAGGGTCGGTCATGACTGCATCCAATTCATTTGGCCAACCGGTCATGTTGATTACGAACGATAACTCAGTGTATCTGACCGGCAACGGCGCCTCGACTGAAGGCGATCGGCCTTTTCTTGACAAAATGGATTTGAACTCCGGGAAAATCTCCAGGATGTGGCGAAGTGAGGCTCCTTATTATGAGTTTGTGGTAACGATGTCGGATGCCCGGAAGGGAACGTTTATCACATCTCGTGAATCTTCATCAGAAAATCCGAATTACTTTGTTCACACTGCTGGCTCAAAGAGCATTACACAACTTACTTCCTTTCCGCACCCATACCCTCAATTAAAGGATGTGAAGAAACAAGTGCTGAAATACAACCGACCTGATGGTGTTGACCTAACGGCTGATTTGTATTTGCCTCCGGGTTATAAGAAGGAAGATGGGCCTCTGCCTGCATTCTTGTGGGCGTATCCGGCGGAATTCAAGTCAAAGGATAACGCTGGCCAGGTGAAAGGCTCGCCGTACTCATTTACAAGAATTAGTTCTGGCAGCGCAATTTTCTGGGTGGTGCGTGGCTATGCCATTTTGGACAATGCTTCGATACCCATCGTTGGCGAAGGTGATAAAGAGCCCAATGATACGTATGTGGAGCAATTGGTTGCCAGCGCCAAGGCAGCTATTGATTATGGAGCTTCGCTTGGTGTAGTGGACCCTAAGCGCGTGGGAGTAGGTGGGCACAGTTACGGCGCATTCATGACAGCCAATCTCCTGGCGCATTCCGATTTGTTCAAAGCGGGAATTGCCAGAAGTGGGGCCTACAATCGCACCCTCACACCCTTCGGCTTCCAGTCAGAAGAGCGAACGTATTGGGAAGCATCCGATGTGTATTTTAAGATGTCACCCTTCTCATACGCTGACAAAATAAAAACACCCATATTATTTGTGCATGGGGAAGCAGACAATAACTCAGGTACTTTTCCGATACAAACGGAACGATTTTATAATGCCATCAAGGGGCATGGCGGCACTGCGAGGTATGTGCTGCTTCCTTACGAGAGTCACGGCTACCGGGCGAAGGAATCTATCATGCATATGTTATGGGAGATGGATAATATGCTGGAGACGTATGTAAAGGGCGTCCAGCCGATGAAGGCTAAAATTGAAAGCAAATAATTCCCAGGCAATACTGGATTTAGCCAGAGTTTCTCTTGACCAGGTTGATCCAAAATCGGTCTGCAAAAAGAATACTTCCAAAATGTAATACTGAGATTGAGATTTGGCTGGGTGAGCAATTTTGACAAGTAGGATTAACTAATAACACCCGCGCTGTCCTTTGACCTGTGATTCGGAAGGCGGAATCAGCGATTTGTCTCTTCCTCAAACTTTCTGATCTTGCGAGTTAATATTGAGGTGTCTTGACATTATTTCGCACTCTTCCTTTAAAACTATACCGGGCTT
>JAYWDR010000546.1:0-8576 GCA_043779735.1 Cyclobacteriaceae bacterium
ACTTCAGTCAGCAACTCTTTCATTTAACACGTTGACATTTGCGCCCTCGTCATCACAACTGGTTTCGTTTCAAATAATCCAAACTAACGGTATGACCGATGGAAAGCCAGGCAATAATTCTGCCTCGGTCCAGGTGAGTGTACCTGTTAACACGTCTCTGCCGCTCACTGAGCCATTTAATTCGCTCCCTGCCGGTTGGCAAATTACTAATCCCGATGGCGCCATCACCTGGGCCAATGTACTTGCGCCCGACGGCAATCCCGCTAACCGCGCCATGTATATGAACTTCTTCGGCTACGAAAACGTAGGCAATGTTGATCTACTCATAACACCCGCATTCATTATTTCAAACCCGATGACGTCCCAGTTAAGATTTGACCTGGCGTATGCACAGTTTCCTGGCGAGACTGGCGATGAGTTAAAAGTATATGCTCTTCCTGGATGCAACCCGGACTTATCTCAAGGCATATTAATTTATGACAAATCCGGAACGACTCTGGCGACTACCAGCAGCACCACCAATTCTTTCACGCCTTCCACAGCTTCCCAATGGAGGAAGGAGGCGAAATCACTTAGCACATTAACTGTTGGATCAACTTGGCAACTGGCCTTTGTAGCCCGAAACGGGTATGGGAACAATATGTATGTGGACAACATTGTCATTAGTGACCAGTTCATTAATGACCTTGCGATTAGTAGGATTGTAAGTCCAGGTCTTGTACAATGTAATTCTAATCCTGCCATTAAATTTGAGGTGACGAATCTCAGCTCTTCAGCCATTACCAGCTTTCAGACGATGCGAAGCTTGAATGGAGGCACGGTGGTCGCACAGGACTTTAATAATGTTTTTCTGGATGTTGGGGAGCAAAACATATTTACTCTTGCAGGTGTTCTCTTTTCTAACAGAGAAAATACAATTACGCTGACTCTCAGCAATCCAAACGGTATCCCGGACTCCATGCCAGCCAACAACAGTATAAGCTTTAATAGCTTTCTTGACACATCAACAGATTCTTCTCCTCTTCGACAGACCTTTGATAATCCGGCGGAAATTCCATGGATAATTGCGAGCCCTGCTAGTGCCCAGACATGGGAATCGGTAGGCACAAACAAGAGCCAATCCATCACTTACAGGGCCTATTCGAATAGTGCGCTCAACGAGGAGTCGTGGGTGGTGAGTCCGGTTCTCGATTTAACCCGCTACGCGACAAATACGCTCTTCTTTGATCTGGGCTATGCTCAAAAAGTACCTGCTGATGATCGACTAAAGATCCTGGCCTCCACCGACTGCGGATTGACTTACCCAATCTTGCTGTATGATCGTGCAGGAAGTGAATTCAGCGTAACCAAATCCACCATGGAATGGACTCCAACTTCTAATTCGGACTGGAAACGGGAGTATTTAAGTCTCGATACGCTATCAGGCAAAAAAAACTTACGGCTGGCTTTTGTAGCTACGAACGGAAACGGCAACAATATTTATATCGACAACATTGAAATATTTGCTGGCTATGATACAAATCCTCCAGTAACATCTCTCCCCTATCAGCTTTACTATTCCAACCGCAATGCCAAATCTGACCTCGCCATAACATTCAACCTGCCCGAGAAGAAAGATGTACGCCTCCAGATTTTTTCCATGATGGGTCAGATTGTGGCTGATAATATCCTCCCAGACACCTTCAACCAAACCTACTACTTTGACCTCAGCATCCAGGCGACCGGCCTTTACCTTTTTCGGATGCTCATCGGCAACGAGGTCAGTACAACGAAAGTATACATTGCGCATTAGCAGGAATTTCTATCTTTGAATCGACATAAAATCTATGGGTAAAATCAAAGTAGCGATCCTGTATGGCGGGCGTTCTGTCGAGCATGGGGTGTCGGTAAATTCAGCCAAAAATATCTTCAAATTTATCAACAGGAAAAGGTTCATCCCCATCCCTATTGGCATCACGCAAAAAGGAAAATGGCATTTGACTTCAACTGTTAGCAAGAACATTGGGAAAGGCAAGTCGATATCGATTCAACTAGATGCGAAAAAACCGTTTTTCCTTTGCGGAAAGCAAAAGATTTCTGTCGATGTCGTGTTCCCAGTGCTTCATGGCACGAATGGCGAGGACGGAAGCATACAGGGTCTCCTAAGATCCCTGGACCTGCCTGTTGTTGGCGCAGGAGTTCTGGGCTCTTCATTATCCATGAACAAGATTGTCGCCAAGAGACTGCTGAAAGAGTCGGGATTGCCCGTGGCAGATTTTGTTCCTTATAGTTTTCATGACTCGCCGCCCCCTAATTTTGAAGACATCAACCGCAAGTTGGGAATTCCATTTATGGTAAAATCAGCAAGTCTTGGTTCCTCGGTGGGTATCTCAATAGTAAAAACCAAATCAGATTTTGCCAGGGCCGTTGAGGAGTCTTTCCGATATGATCACGAGCTCCTGTTCGAACGATATATCAAGGGTCGCGAAATTGAATGCGCCATTATTGGAAATACTCCACCTCAAGCCTCGCTGCCCGGAGAGATTATCATCAGCAAGGAGTACGAGTTTTATACATTTGATGCAAAATATGTCGATGGGAAGGCTGTGACAATCCAGGTGCCTGCAAACCTTTCAAAGGTTACTTGTGAGAAAATCAGGGAGCTTTCTGTCAGGGCATTTCAAACATTGAAGTGTGCTGATTATGCCAGAGTGGATCTTTTCTTGTCTGATGAAGGTGAGGTATTTGTAAACGAGATCAATACAATCCCTGGATTTACCAATTCAAGTATGTACCCAATGATGTGGGGTGAGAGAGGTATTTCATTTGTTGAACTCATAACAACCCTTATATCTCTGTCACTGGAAAGAAATAAAATGGATAGCCGAATTCAACATAACTTTACATCCGCGTTAAAATTCTAAGATGAAATTTAGATTTCTGCTTACGGAAAATACACTGCGCGCTGTTCTGGTCAACACCGGGCTTGCCATTGGAATCATCTTGTTTCTGGGAGTTACCTACTTCTATGTGTACTTGCCAAATTCCACAAACCATGACGAACAGATTGTGGTGCCGGACCTTACTGGAAGGAACATCACAACCATTGACAGTGTCTTAGGTCCTCTGCAACTTCGCTATGAAGTGGGTGACTCTTCCTATTCAGCCGACCATCCTCCATTCACAATTCTGCAGCAGTTTCCTAAACCCGGTCACCTTGTAAAAGAAAACCGGAAAATTTATGTTTCCATCAATCGAAGTTCACCACCCACCCTGCCTGTGCCAAACCTGCTGGAAAGTGGAAGCGGGTCATTGGCCAATGCGGAGGCTGTCCTTAGAAGCAACGAACTGAAACGCGGGAGGATCATCTATCAACACAGCCCCTTCAGGGATCTAATAATTGAAATGCGGATGAAAGGACACGTGATTGAGCCTGGAAGTCGGGTACCAAAAGGCTCCGTCATTGACTTGGTGGTCGGTGATGGTGGAGGCCCAAGATATTTTCTGATGGGGAATTTTATTGGCCAGCCATATCAAAACACATTGCTGCGGCTGGGAAATCTTAGTCTACACCTCGGTTCTGTGCAAATTCCTGACGATGTGGATACTACAGGCATCGTGAGTTACGTTCTTAAACAATTACCCGCGGCAGGAGATTCTGTAAGTATTGGTGACCCTGTCTATCTATGGATCGGCCCCAAAGGTTACGAACTCAAGGAAGAAGGGAATGAAACTGAACGGAACATCCGCTAGCGTGAAAATCATTGGTTGCCTCTCAGTAATTCTTGGCTTTTCCTCAGCTTCCTTTGCGCAACTGGTAGAGGTGCCAATTGCGCCTCACCCACCTTCATCCTCAAAGTATTACTTTAGTGCCAGAACCCAGAATGTCACTCCACTAAATCTTCCATTCTGGGATGATTTCTCGTATACCGATACTTTCACCTTTCCACAGGAAAGACTTTGGCAATTTGGCAAGTCAGTGTTCCTGAACAATTCCCTCGGTGTAAAACCCCCGACTAAAAATTTTGTCACTTTCGATGGAGTGGATTCAATAGGCAAGCCTTACAATGTCAATGATATATTGGCCAAAGGCCTGGCGGATAAACTGGTGTCACAGCCAATTCGAATGGATCTGGTCGATGCAGCCTTGCGCAGCAGCGTGTACCTCAGCTTCTATTACCAGGCAAAAGGCAATGGAGAATCTCCCGACACCGGTGACCAGCTGATTTTGTCATTCAAGAATGCGGAAAATAAGTGGGAGGTCATCCATACCATAGAAAACAGTTCAGCGATAGCACCCGATATTTTTTACCAGGTGATTCTTCCTGTTTCAGAGGATCGATTCTATCATAATACTTTTCAATTTAGGTTCCAAAATTTTTCACGGCTTTCAGGACCATACGACAATTGGCATGTTGATTACGTCTACCTGAATACGGGGCGTTCATCCAGCGACAACTCCTATCCAGATCGGGCCGTTTCAACTCCCATGACATCCCTGTTTGTGGACTATTTTTCTATGCCCATCAAACACTTTCTCCAAAACCCGGCGGGGAACCTCAAGAAGCCTTCGCTGGATCTTTATAATCTGAAGTCTGGTAATTTCCAGCCATTCGATTACTCAACGGAAGCAACGATCACAACAAGAATTAATACGATCGTCACGTCCGCCAAAATTCCGCTTGACGTAGCACAAGATCCTGGCTCTCTGCTCACGGGTTTACAATTCCTAAATCTGACACTGAATAAGATACCATCAGTTAGTGACTTTAACCCACTATCAGACTCCATTGGTATAAGACTCAAGTATGGTATGGCTACTAAAGATAACGTGGCAATGCCTGGTGGTGACTACGACCCTGCCAAGTACAGTCCTATGGATTTTCGCTTTAGTGACAGTATCCAGGCGAACTATGTATTATCTTCTTATTATGCATATGATGATGCCTCTGCTGAGTATGGCGCCGGCCTGAATCAGGCAGGCTCCTTTCTTGCAATTCAATTTACCATGAAAACCGCGCAGCCAGACACCTTGGTCTACGTGGATATCTATTTTCCCGAATTCGGTGACAATACGAGTCAATCGCTCCTCTTCCAAGTAAGGAACAATCTGACCGATGTCACCTCTGCCCCATTGTATCAACAGCTTATTGTCGTCGATCGGAAGACCCAAAACAAATTCGTCCGCTATGTATTGACTGAATATGTCGTATTAAAGGGCCTTTTCTATATCGGTTGGAAGCAACTAACCAACGTCACTATTCCCGTAGGGCTGGACAAAAACACTGACAATGGAAACAAGCTATATTATAGCACGAATGGCACCTGGATTCAAAATACGTCGGTGAAAGGAAGCCTGATGGTGCGGCCGGTATTTGGCAAAGGAAAAAGCAACGGAGTGGTGACTGGCTTGCTGACGGAATCTGTACGTCGTCCCATTTATCCAAATCCCACAAGCCGAATCTGCTATTTGCCAGGTGAGGCAGAAAATGTGATCGCCTTTGATATCACCGGAAGGAGAATTGAGATAGAGCTGCAACCCATTGGGGAGCAAATGTCACTTTCCTTTCTTTCACCTATCGACGGCTTGGTAATTTTTCACTACCAATTGAAAGGAAAATTCTTTGCAGAAAAGGTCATGGTGAAGGTGGAGTGACCACGATCATTTCGATAGGTGCGGGCGTAAAACACAAGACAAAAATTGCAAGGGCGATCCATCCCACTATTTTTCGGTCTATTGTAAGTGGCGCTTCTATTTCTGACCGAGGATGCGCAATGCCAATGAAACGACTAATCAGAAAAACAAATAGAAGCCAACCAGAATAACCCTGAATTCCGGGCAGGACCCACGACAATAAAAACTGGACAGTAAAGATGGCTGTAGTGTACATCAGCGTATCCTGCCAAGGCCTCCGCAGTCCAGTCAAACACAAATAAATAAATCCGAAGTAGAGCGCCATTCGCCATAGAGGATCCTGCTGAGGCCCAAAGAATGTAAGATACCCTACACCAGAATAGAATAAGAATGCAACAAATACAATGGAGGCTACTACCCTATGCCCGCGAAAGCCCAGCAGACCATACACCACGTGACCACCGTCCAGTTGACCAATCGGGAGCAAATTGATGCTTGTAAAAACCAGTGAAAGAAATCCAGCGAATAAGAATGGGTAATGCATAATTTCATGAACATTCGGAACGCGGGCAGGATCGGCGACAAATTTCTCGAAAAATGCGAATAACAAATTCTTTCCCAGAATAACGTCCACCGTATTTTCCGGAAGATGCTGGGCCGTATAGACATGGCGCGAATAGTCCAGACCAAACTGCTGGTACTGTGGATGAAACTGAAAAATGTATTCTGGCGGTGGCAACGTTGCAAAGCCGTACCACAAAACACCCAATGCTACCACAAAGCCTGCGATAGGACCCGCCACGCCTATGTCAAAATTTTGTTGTTTGGTAAGTACCGGGCTTTTCAAGCGGATAAGGGCCCCAAGGGTTCCAAACATGAAGGGAAATGGCGGTAGCGGAATGTAGTAAGGAAGCGTGGTTCTGACTTTATAGTGGATGGCAGTAAAGTAGTGACCAAACTCGTGGGCGCTTAGGATTAATAGGAACGGAACCGAATACGCCATGCCACTTACAAAATCCATCAAGGTATAGCCCTCCGCTAATATCGATTTACCATAAACCCATTCCGCTCCCGCCAGCGTAGTGGATATAAACGTGAGCAGAAAAAGGCCCAGGTGGAGAAGAACTTTATTAGGCGATAGTTCCATAGTGCGTTGTCTGTAAACAGCTGTGCCACCGCTACGCATCGTGGTGGCACAGGCCAATATAGAGTATAGGACCTGTTGGATTTGAACCAACCACCACCTGTCCCGATAGAAGCTATCGGGAGAGTCAGTCATTGTCCTTCCTTGTGGGCCCTGTTGGATTTGAACCAACGACCACCTGATTATGAGTCAGGTGCTCTAACCGTCTGAGCTAAGGGCCCTCATTAAGGCCGCAAGTTTAAAGAAATTAACTGCTACTATGAAAAATGACCACTCATTTTTCAGAGAATTTGGATAAGAGCCGGTCAATTATTTCAGGATGCCACCTTAAAAATTTGAAACTACTTTCTGAGTTATGAAACAAAATATCATGAGACTGTAAAAGGCGCGCCATGAAATGACCACCTGCCCCTCAAGAGAATCATCCTGATCGGAACTATGGGAATTCGGACTGCTGCTGAGCTAAGGGCCAAAAAAACCGTGCAATACTTGCGAATTTCTTTTTCGGAGTATAAAATAAAATTCCACGGGTGTTCTTCCGTTGGTAAAAATGTGCTAAAATTGGAGGCTCAAACGTAAAATCAGTACCAGTTAAAGAAAAAGGGTGTTACCTTACGCGGCCTCTCAAATTGGCATTTTACTAACTAATTACATACCTATGAAATGTAGACCTACCGTTTTATGGCTCTCGATTCTTGCTTGTGTCGGCTTGTGGTCTTGCGGCCCCAAAGGAAATAAAGCCAGCAATTCAGATGAATTTGCTGAAGCTGGAAAATTGAAAGACGAAATAAAGGAAGTCACCTACACCTTCCCTCGGCCTTGCGAGATTCCGTACATGCTACAAGCTTCGGGCGCTGAGTTCAATCAAAACCTGGTAAACGACCGAAGGAAGGCCGACACCTATGGTTCCCAAAGCGATAAGGCAGCAATGAATCTAGGCGTATATACAGCGGACATCGGCTACCTTAGCTCCTATAATAAAACTCAGGAATCGATTGACTATCTAAACGCCTGTAAAAACCTGGCAGACAAGCTTGGTGTAACAGGTTCTTTTGACCGTACTACCCTTGAAAAATTTGAAACCAACATCGGCAATAGGGATTCACTGTGTACCCTGCTTGATAATTCCTTGAAGAAGACTGACCAGTATCTTAAGGATGCCAATAACAGCAAGCTCGGGGCGCTACTGGTCACGGGCAGTTTTGTGGAGAGCCTTTTTATCGCTACCGGCCTTGTCAAATCGTATGATAAGAATATGCTGTCTGAAGCTCAGAAAAATCTTATCCTGACACCCTTGATAACAACTATTCTCAAACAAAAAAAATCTGTCAGCGAGGTAACAAAGATGTTAAGCTCCATGGAGCAAAACGATCCCATCACCTCCATTGTCGCCGACTTTAAAGATCTTGAATCCAGCTACAATGCGTTAAACATCGATGAGCAGATCAAAAATAATAAAGGAACATTGGTACTTACAGACAAGAATTTGGTTGAAATTACCAAGAAGGTGGAGAAACTTAGAGGGGGTATTGTGAACTAAGTAATCAGGCCTTCAAATTAGGGATTGAGTTTCATACCAATCCCTTTTTTTTGTTTTCAGGTTTTTTCTCCCAGTTATATTATTTAGATTCCAATATTTCCAGACAATGAGTGAACCCGTTCTAAAAGCCATACTCCGCCTTTTCGCTATCGTGGCTAAGGAAGACACGATCACCCAACAAGAGCGGGACTATGTGCTGGCCTTTCTGCACGACCACCTGGGTCGCAAGGCGGTGATGGAAAAGATTAATTTCTTCGATGAATTTGCCCGTGATCTAT
>JAYWDR010000547.1:0-2981 GCA_043779735.1 Cyclobacteriaceae bacterium
ATCAAAAGGTCTTTATCGATATTTCTGATACCGGCAAGGGTATGCCCAAGTCTATCCTCTCCAGCGTATTCAGGCCTGGATTCACAACCAAAAAGCGGGGCTGGGGCCTCGGATTGGCCCTCGCCAAGCGAATCATAGAACTCTACCATGAAGGAAGAATTTTTGTGAAACAATCCGAAGAAAACCAGGGAACGACCTTCCGAATTGAATTGCGCAGCGCATGAGATTTGTCTGATTTTTGTCATATAAAAGCCCCAAAATTTACTGTTATTTTGAGTTACCGGGCTTGGCTATGCCATCCTTGAAAGCTACTTTTGTGGCCGGATTTTACTTACCACCTAACCCAACGATTCGCTATGGCAAACTTTGGTAAAATAACGCAAGTCATTGGCCCCGTCGTGGATGTCGCCTTCGATGAACCTGGTACAAAACTTCCAAACATTCTCGATTCCCTGATTGTCACAAAAGGAGATGGCACTCAAATCGTTTTAGAGTGTCAGCAGCACCTTGGTGAAGACCGCGTGCGTACGGTGGCCATGGATGGCACAGAAGGACTGGTACGCGGCATGAAAGTAACCGACACCGGTTCGCCCATACAAATGCCAATCGGCGACGATATCAAAGGCAGATTGTTCAATGTGATAGGTGAAGCCATTGATGGCATCAAACAACCCAAGGGTGAGAAAACCCTTCCCATTCACCGTGCCGCGCCTATTTACGAAGACCTTACTACTTCAACAGAAATTCTTTTTACTGGAATAAAAGTTATCGACCTGATCGAACCTTACGCCAAAGGAGGAAAAATTGGTCTCTTTGGCGGTGCTGGTGTTGGTAAGACCGTTTTGATTCAGGAATTGATTAACAACATTGCTAAGGCATACTCAGGTCTTTCAGTTTTTGCGGGTGTGGGCGAAAGAACACGCGAAGGAAATGACCTATTACGTGAAATGATTGAAGCCGGCATCGTGGATTACGGAGATGAATTCAGAAAATCCATTCACGAGGGTGGCTGGGACCTCTCCAAAGTGGATATGGCCAAATTGAAAGAGTCCAAAGCGACCTTCGTATTTGGACAGATGAACGAACCTCCCGGCGCCCGCGCACGGGTAGCTTTGTCGGGCTTAACCCTGGCCGAATATTTCCGCGACGGAGATGGCACAGGCAAAGGCCGCGATATTCTTTTCTTCATTGACAACATTTTCCGTTTTACACAGGCGGGCTCGGAAGTTTCCGCTCTTTTAGGGCGAATGCCGTCAGCCGTAGGGTATCAGCCAACACTGGCATCCGAGATGGGTGCTATGCAGGAACGTATCACTTCAACTAAAAACGGTTCCATCACTTCTGTTCAGGCCGTGTACGTGCCAGCGGATGACTTGACCGACCCTGCACCTGCAACCACATTCTCTCACCTTGACGCAACAACGGTGTTGAGCCGCAAAATCGCTGAGTTGGGAATTTACCCTGCGGTAGACCCGCTCGACTCAACGTCCCGTATTCTTCGGGCCGATGTCGTGGGTGAAGAACATTACAACTGCGCGCAGCGGGTAAAGATGACCCTCCAACGCTATAAAGAATTGCAAGACATCATTGCCATCCTTGGAATGGATGAACTCAGTGATGAAGACAAACAAGTGGTTTATCGCGCAAGACGCGTCCAGCGCTTCCTGTCACAACCATTCCATGTGGCGGAAGCTTTCACTGGTTTAAAAGGCGCTTTAGTTGACATCAAAGATACGATCAAGGGCTTTACCATGATCTTGGATGGCGAACTCGACCATTTACCTGAATCAGCATTCAACCTCGTGGGAAATATCGAACAGGCCATTGAGAAGGGTGCCCGATTGATGGCAGAAGCAAAAGGATAACAGTGATGCATTTAGAAATTATCACACCGGACAAAAAAGTGTTTGAAGGAGAAGTGTCCATCGTGACTTTCCCCGGATCAGACGGATCCTTTCAGATTATGAATAATCACGCACCCCTTATCAGTTTGCTCGGAGAGGGCATTGTAGAATATAAAACCAAAGACCAACGGTTGAAAGTGAATATTACAGGAGGTGTCGTTGAGGTTTTGAAAAACAATGTGATTGTTCTTGCTGACAGTGTAAAAGCCTAGTCTATTCAGATTTCAGAAATTGGCTACTTCAGCGCCTAAGCCCACCTTATTCCAACAATCTAAATAAAAAAAGGCCCGGATTGGGCCTTTTTTTAAAGTACTAAGCTGTTGTTGCTATTGTCTGATAATCCACTTTACAAAAAACACAACCCCAATAATCAAGGCTATCGAACCGAGAACCAAGGGTACAGTACCAGGAATTATCAGTAGAACAATTCCTATGGCTCCAAAAATAATGGCCAGTTTAAGATCGTTGTCCATCCCCGCATGGGTAGCCTGAATCGAATTATTTTTCTTCTTTTCAGCAATGTAGGACTTGATTTCCTTCTTCATCTGATGACGCAATATTTTGCGCTCTGATTTGTTCATTTGCCGGTAGGTCTTCCTCTCCACGGGCGCTACGGTCAATTCAGTCTTTGATTCAGACATCACAACGGGCACCTCAGAAGTACTGGCCGCCATCATTTGGGGGTCGACCGAGATAGGAGATTTTTCATTCGCAGCCTCAACCTGCTTTTTGCCAGCATTATAATTGTGATGGTCGAAATAATAAGAATACTTCGGCGCTGAACAGGACGCCAGTACAACAATTGCCAACAGTACAGTAATTTGAATTTTCATAATTATTTTAAATTTGTGGTTTTTCCCGAAACAAAATACGCCGAAAGAACCGCTTCTCGAAGTCCCAAAAGAAGCGGAACTGTCCAAAGATAAGTCCATAAAATAGAAGAAACACATTATAAATTGGTAAAATAAGAACATAATAGAGTACCGTCGCCCACAAGGGCATCGGACTATCATTAAATAATAATGAAAACAGGGGTCGTTTCAGAAACAAAACCGTAAAGCCCGTGCATGCAAACAC
>JAYWDR010000548.1:0-2979 GCA_043779735.1 Cyclobacteriaceae bacterium
GCCGTCATGGAATAAATTCCAGAATCTTCTTAAGAATTTGAAGACACCATCAATGCCATTGGTGTTCCAGGGTTTGGATTGCTCCAGCGGGCCGAGGAACATTTCATACATGCGCAAAGTGTCGGTGCCGTATTTATCAATGATGTCATCGGGGTTGACCACATTGAAATACGACTTACTCATTTTTTCAATTGCTGAGCCACAGATGTATTCATTATTCTCCAGCTCAAATTCCGCATTGGCGAAATCAGGTTTCCAATTCTTGAAGGCTTCGATATCCAGCACCAGGCCGTTGACCAAACTTACATCCACGTGTAGCTGGTCGAGTTCGTTTTCATACTTCGCCTTGTGTCCCGCAGATGCAAATTTGTTGGTACCGCGAATTCTATACACAAATCTTGAATCCCCGGTGATCTTCCCCTGGTTTATTAACTTTTTAAAAGGCTCGTCAAACTTCAGGTACCTGAGATCAAATAATATTTTCACCCATAGTCGTGCGTACAGCAAGTGAGCTACAGCATGTTCCGATCCGCCCACATACACATCTACCTGTCCCCAATAGTCCAGTGCTTGCGCGCCTGCAAATGCTTTGTCATTGTGGGGATCCATGTACCGGAGAAAATACCACGCGGCTCCTGCATGGGTGGGCATGGTGTTGGAATCTCTTCTTTCCTCGCTGGTGATGTGAATCCAGTCTTTCAGGTTGGCCAGCGGGCCTTCTCCTGAACCGGATGGCTTGAAGCTATTGGACTCTGGCAATGTCAGCGGAAGGTCATTCTCATTCATGGCATAGGGAGCATCATCGCGGAAGACCACTGGGAAGGGTTCGCCCCAGTACCGCTGACGGCTCCAGCCTGCGTCGCGCATTTTGTAATTCACCTGGCGTGTGCCAATTCCTTTTTCTTCCAGTCTCTTTACGACAATCTCAATCGCGGCCCTCATGGTAAGTCCATTTAGAAAATCGGAATTTTCAAGAACTGCTTCATACGTTGGGTTTGCCTCGGTACCGTCATAATATTTGCCAATGATGTTGGTGATGGTCAGGTTGAAGTGTTTGGCAAACTTGTGATCTCTCTCATCGCCACAGGGCACGCCCATGATGGCACCGGTCCCATAACCGGCCAGGACATACTCGCTGATCCAGATCGGAATTTCTCTGTGGTTGAAAGGATTGATTGCGTAGGTGCCGGTAAAGCAACCTGTAATCTTTTTCACTTCGGCCATCCTCTCTATCTCAGAACGGCCCTCCACATATTTTAAATAATTTTCGACTTCATCTTGCTGTGAAGAAGTTGTGATTTGTTTTACCAGTACATGTTCCGGGGCTACCACCATGAAGTCAACTCCGAAAATGGTATCGGGGCGGGTGGTGAATACGGTGAGGGCCTCACCCCGGCCCTCTCCGGGGGAGAGGGAGGAATGCACTCCGGAGGAGAGGGAGGAATGCACTCCGGGGGAGAGGGAGGTGGACACTTTAATAGATGCTGACTTTGTCAGCGATTCCGTAATGGCTGTAAGAACTTTCTTTAAATTACTTTTAACCTCCTCATTGCTGAAACGAATAACCTGAAACCCTGCAGAATTTAGGAAGTCAGTTCTTGCTTCATCAAACTCCTTGATGTTTTTGTGGTAGTCCCCATCCACTTCAATTACTAACCTTCTGTCCAGGCATATGAAATCCGCAATAAAAACTCCAACAGCATGCTGTCTCCTGATTTTGAACCCAAGCTTACTGTTTCTCAATTCCTCCCAAAGTGTGACTTCCTCCTCAGTTTGATTTTGTCTATTCTGTTTTGAAAAATCTTTAAGGTATGGCCAGTACTTCTTTTCCGAAATCTGGTATCCCCTCTCCCCCGGAGAGGGGCCAGGGGTGAGGCTTGGGCCTTTTTTTATACTGAAAGTAATCCTGGCTCCTACACTTTTACCAATCCAGTTGCGCTGGACATCCTTCATGGATTCACTAAAATCGATTATCTCAAGCCCCTGTAGGAGGCGCTCTGCATATTCAGTAATCCGCAAGCTCCATTGCCGCATCTGTCGTTTCACCACGGGGAACCCACCGCGATAACTGACTCCGTTAATCACCTCGTCATTGGCCAGCACCGTACCCAATGCTTCGCACCAGTTTACATCAGTGTAGGCTAGGTACGCCAAACGGTATTGCATCAGGATTTCCTGCTGTGTTTTCTCAGTAAATGATTTCCATTCTTTAGACGTGAATACCTCTTGGCGGGAATCTGTCAGCTTGAATTTTGGATTTGGAAATGGATGACCTGAATTTCCTCCTGATTCAAATATTCTCACCAGTTCAGAAATGCGTTCTGCTTTTTCTTTCTTGCGGTTAAACCAGCTGTCAAAAATTTGCAGGAATATCCACTGCGTCCATTTATAATATTGCGGATCACAGGTCTGTACTTCCCGGCTCCAGTCGTAGCAGAAGCCTATCTTTCCAAGCTGCTTTTTAAAGTTCTTGATATTTTGAGCAGTTGATGTGGCCGGGTGGATACCATGTTCGATGGCATACTGCTCAGCCGGCAAGCCGAAGGCATCAAAGCCCATGGGGTGTAGAACATTAAATCCTTTCGTACGCTTGTAGCGGGCTACAATATCAGAAGCGATATATCCCAGCGGATGACCCACGTGAAGGCCCGCCCCGGAAGGATACGGAAACATGTCAAGGACGTAGTACTTAGGTTTGGAAAGGTCCAGTTCGGTTTTATACACCTTATTCTCCTCCCAGCGCTTTCGCCACTTGTCTTCTATGTTCTTGATTTCTTCTTTATTATACTCGGGCATGGACTCTCCGTGGATTAATTTCGTTTCAAAAATAATTCAAAATGACATGAAAATGTTCCATGATTCATGCAGGTCGATCCGATTTTATCGGACGCTTGACTTGTCGATTCGTTTCGGTGTGTCTGCCCCTGAAACAATCGTCTGAGAACTTAGCGCAATCGCACGGATTGCCGCAGTAATATT